>SLFT01000252.1 GCA_007124105.1 Candidatus Hydrogenedentota bacterium
TGGCCACGCATTGCGTATCGTTTTTCAGACAACGCCCTACCTGGTCTATCGAGCCGGCGTGTATGGGGCTATCTGTGGCGTTGCCGCGGCACTGCTTCTCTTTCTTGCCCTCATCGGGTATGTTTTCGGCAGCGGCGCCGCAGGCGTCATGTTTGTTATCGCGCTTGTCGCAGGCGGTTTTGGCGCGCGTTTATTACGCGAATACATCCTGTATCTTTTGCGCGCGGGCCATGTGGCCGTCATCACGGAAATTATTGTCCGTGAAAAGCTGCCCGAGGGCGTCAGCCAGACGCAATGGGGAAGCGACAAGGTAAAAGCCTATTTTAAGGAGATCAGTGTTCTGGCATTAATTGACCAGATGATCAAGGGCATCATACGCGTCTTGAATCGCACCCTGTTCAATGTGCTTAACGTTCTGCCCATCCCCGGCACGGACGGCGCTAAAAAAGCCATCCAGAAAGTGGTGGATTTCAGTCTTACCTATATTGACGAATCCATCCTGGCCTACACCTTCAAAACAGAAAATGAAAACGTATACGATGCAGCGCAATCAGGGATCATCCTATATTGCCAGGCGTGGAAGAGCCTGTTGAGGAACGCCGTTGCGCTTACTGTTCTCTGCTACGCGTTTACGATTGCAAGCGCTATCGTATTTTTGATTCCCCTGGGCGGCCTTGCATTGCTCCTGCCGGAAACCTGGGCCTTTGCCAAATTTGCGCTGTTTATTCTTGCCCTGTTTCTGGGCTTCTCCGTGAAATGGATTCTTTTCGATCCCATTGCATGTACCGCCACGATTTTGACCTTTCTCAAGGAAACCGAGGGCATGACCCCGGACCCCGCCTGGGAACAACGAATCGCGACCGTGAGCGAAAAGTTTCGCGAACTGAAACAAAAGGCCGTATCCCACGTAGCAAGCGGCAGACAAGCGCACACAGACGTGTCGGATGCTGACGCGCCGACTGATGCTGGAACCAATGAAACGCCGGAGAACCCTGATGATGGCCCTGATAAAGAAGAATAAGGCCATTCGCACAGGGAAGTGGCGGTGATTTTTTTAACGGCTAACGCCACAGAAATCAAGAGAGGCGGCAACCGTCAATCCGTCAATTCGGTCAACAGCGTCCATCACGAGCCGCGCCACCTGTTCAGACGCGTTTGTAAAACGTCACAGACGCGCTATCCCTGTCGCGTGTACAAAGCGTCTGGTGGACGCTTTTACGAGACCGAAGTGAGCGCCAAAAGAAGGTAAGGAAGGATAGGCTTGGCAATATGTCTTCAACGACATATAAACCAGACACAACGTGTCGAATATCCAGGGAATCAGCGCCTCGCAATACCCACGCAAAAGTTTATGCGTTGCTGCGTGATACCCTTTCGCGGGGTTGTGTGCTGGATATTCCCTGCGGTTCCGGCGCGTTTCTGCGGCGTTTGCAGACCGGCCCTTACGCTTTTTGCGGGGTTGATATCGCATCCCACGCCGCGATTCCTCGAGAGGCCAATTTTGTTCGCGCCAACATGAATGCGCGTCTCCCTTTTGATGACGCGCGGTTTGACGCGGTCGTTTCGATTGAAGGCATCGAGCATATCCGGCGCCCTTTTGACTTTGTGAGTGAATGCGCGCGCATCCTTAAACCCGGTGGCGTGTTCATTCTGACCACGCCCAACATCTCGTCGCTGCGTTCCCGGTGGCGGTGGCTGCTCACCGGCTTTCATAATAAAGGAAACTATCCGCTGGATGAGACCAGGCCCCTGTGGCGCCATCATATTACGTTGTTGTCCTATCCTCAGTTGCGCTATATATTTCACACCGCCGGTCTGCGCGTCAAGCAACGCAGTACCAGCCGAATCAAAGCGGCTTCCTGGCTGTACTTGCCGCTGTTGCCGTTTACACGGCTGGTTACGCGCTGGGTACTGTGGCGCGGCGCGAAAGACGACGCACTGGCGGCGCTATATCGCGACGTGGCCCGTGAACTGTACAGTCTACCCGTATGTTTCGGCGACAATATAATCCTCGTCGCGCACAAGCCTGGAAGCGCCTCCTGACTGATTCTGCTATAGCGCGTCCAAAATGCGCTTCAAGTTGCTTAACCCCAGTTCAATGCCTTGAAGCGGGTCTTCCATGCCCTCAAATTCGATGGACACGGGGCCGTCATAGCCGCTCGCTTTCAAGACGCGCAGGCATTGGGCGACGGGGATGTCGCCGTGTCCGATAATTGCCCCGCGCAGGTAATTGCCCGCCCGTGATGTGAACCAGCCTTCTCCGGGAAAGAACGTATTGCCTGATTTCAGATGAAAGTCCTTAACATGCGCATGAAACGCGTAGGGCGCCAGGAGTCCGACGGCCCGGGCGCAGTCTTCGTCCGCGCAGGCAAAATTACCGACATCAATTAACGCGCCGAAGTTAGGATGATTAACGGCGCAAATCAGCTTTTCTACGCGGTCGCTGTCCTGGCAAAAATAACCGTGGTTCTCGACCATGGTACGTACGCCCAGTTCCGCCGCGAACTCGGTGACGGCGCGGCAGCCTTCCGCAACACGGGGCAACGCGGCGTCAAAACTTTTCGCGCCGACATGTTCAGGCGGGAAACCGGCAGTGGCGTCGTGGCGCATCCCCGGCGCACCCAGCGCGTGGGCGACGCGCACTTCCTCCTTCACCCGTTCGATTTCCGCCTTCAAATCGCCGTCGCATCCCCGGAGAAAATCCGCGCCTATTGGATAATTGGTGATTTCAAGCCCATGCTTTTCGCAGGCCGCTCGCGCTTTTTCCGCGAATGCCAGCGCCGATTCGTCCTCGGGCAGCGAAAAGCCGGCGAACTCGATAGTCTCGAAACCAATCGCCGCTGTTTGGGCGATAACATCAATCTGTTTCATGGCGCCGCTGTTGACCAGCCGCGAGAAGCTATAGGAACTGACGCCTGTTTTCATTCTCTGTCGCTTTCCTTATTGTTGAAGGGTTGCTGTGACGGCAATACGGAATTCTGGCGATTATTCCAGCGTCAATCGAAACGCCCAGGCGTGACGGCACGGCATTTTGTCAACCGGGATGCACGGTATGCGCAGGGTGACGGCGTCAGCGGCGACCTCCGTCTCAATAGCGCCGTCGTAGCCCAGCAACGAGGCATTCACTGCCGTCGCGTCGGCGACGTTCGGAAGGGTTAACTCCGCGCCAGGCCATTCCAGGCATATCGCGTACACCGCGTTGTCTTTACGGGTAAAGCGTACGCCCTCGACTTCCGGCGCGTCGTCCCAGCGCGTGGTGGCGTAAATCGCCTCGCCGTTCACATCAAGCCACGCGCCCATGTCGAGAAGCCGTTCCTGCATAATCTCGGGGATGCGTCCGTCCGCCGTGGGGCCGATGTCCAGCAACAGATTGCCGCCGCGGCTAACCGTATCAATCAATAATTCGAGCAGTTCCGTTGTACTCCGGTAATCTTCCGCCCGTTCATTGCGGTTATACCCGAATGATTTTCCCATGCCCTGGCATTCCTCGAAACGCGCCCCATCCATGAGCGGCCCGTCAGACCGGTGCTGATATTCGGGCGTGGCAAAACCGCCGTGTATGCTCCGCGTACCCCGCCCCCAGCGGTCGTTAATGGCCACATCGTCGGGCGCGGATGATTCGTTGAACAGCCACGCCAGGAATTCGGTGCTGCGCCAAGTGGTGTACGGGTGGTCCCATTCGCCGTCCGGCCAGACAAGGTCCGGCTGGTATCGTTCCACCAGGTCTTTTAGCTGGGGCAGCATATACTGGTCTACATAGCGATCAACATCGCTGCGGTAGAGGGGATTGAACCACTCGTAAAAGGAGTAGTAGTAGCCCATGCGCAGTCCCCGGGCGCGAACCGCTTCGGTGAGGTCGCCCAGCAAATCGCGATGCGGCCCGATGTCGCGCGCGTTCCAGTTCCAATTATTGTCGTCAGGCCAGAGGCTGAACCCTTCGTGGTGCTTGGACGTAAGCACTACATACTTCGCGCCGCTGCGTTCGAAGATATCCGCCCACAAATCGGGATCGTACATCTCGGCCTTGAACATGGGCGCGAAATCCTGATAATGAAAATCCTCGCCGTAGGTTTCAACGTGAAATTGCCACGTCTCTCCATTTTTGTTCTGCATATCATGCCAGTACCATTCCGAGTAGCGCTCTCGTGGGCCCCAGGCGGGCACGGAATACACGCCCCAGTGGATGAATATGCCGAATTTGGCGTCTTCGAACCATTGTGGATTCGGACGGGTGTCCAGGCTTTCCCAAGTGGGCTCATACGTTGCCTGCGACATGGTTGCCATTATGGCAAGCGTCAAGAGTGCTGTCATTTCCAGTCTCCTTACGTTGTTACGCTTCCAGCGGGATATTCCCCGCAACCAAAAGACAGATTTGCTGTGTATGTTGTGTACGCTTTAGCGTGCCGGGGCAGTACCACCCTCCGCGGGCGGATAGAAGAACGTGGCGCGGGCGCCAGGGCCGCGCCCAGCGCGCCCGTACCGAATCCCGGCCATGCGCCCAACGCCGACAACGCTGCGGTGGACTTCAAGAAGGCGCGTCTACTCAGATTCGATGGCATGGTATGCTCCTTTCGCGTAAGTGGCGGCGGCCACTGATTTCGCTACAATTCTCCCGTATCCAGCGCTTTCACGCCGGTCATGCCGAGCGCCCCGACCACCATAATCAACGGAGCGAAACGTTCGTCCTTTGTCAGACCCTGCTTGTAGCGGTAATAAATCTGTTGCGCAATCACCGCCAGTTTTAAGAGGCCGAATATGTAATAGAACATAATGGTTGACACGTCGCGTCCGGTGCGGTCGCCATAGGCGTTGACCACTTCCTGGCGGGTCATGCATCCATCTTCGAGCGTCAGAAAACACGGCACAATCCCCAATGAAATATCCTTGGGTTCGTTCCAATAACTGAGCGCCACGCCCAGGTCCATGAGCGGGTCGCCGATGGTACACATTTCCCAGTCGAGTACGCCGATGATGCGGGTCAGGTCGTCGGGATCAAGCACGATATTGTCGAACTTGTAGTCGTTGTGGATAAATACGGCGTCCGTATCTTCCGGACAGTTGTCTTCCAGATAAGCGGCGAGCTGTTCGATGGCCGGGATGTCGTCCGTTTGTGAACCCCGATAACGGTTTATCCAGCCGTCCACCTGCCGGCGCGTAAAGGAACCTTCCCGACGCAAATCGCCCAGACCGATGGCTGTGTAATCCACGTCGTGTAGACGCGTGAAATTATCCACAAACACGTCGCAACAACGACGGGCCAGGTCGGGCGTACACGCAAACCCGTCCGGTTTTTTGCCGCGCAGGATTACGCCCTGTATCCGTTCCATCACGTAGAAGGGCGCGCCGATAATTTCCGGGTCGTCGCAATAGGCAAGCGGCCTGGGCGCGGGAGGATACACAGGATGCAGCGCGCTGAGTACGCGATACTCGCGGCCCATGTCGTGCGCGGCTTTTACCTTGCTGCCAACGGGCGGACGCCGCAGCACCAACTCTTGGTCTCCATACCGGACAAGATAGGTCAAGTTTGAGAATCCGCTTGGAAACTGACGTATTTCGACAACGCCGCCCTCATTGCAGAGTCGCTCTCGCAGCCAGGACGTGAGTCGGGCAGCGTTCAATTCCTCCCCCTCTCGCACGGGGCGCGGCTCATCCAGCAAGTGGTCCATCCTTGGGTAACTCCGTGTGCTCATAGAATATGGCCAATCAATCCAGAAACGAGAGAGCGACTATGCCTGTAGGATAACACAAAAGGCGGCGACAACTTCGACGTTTATAGACAAGATGTACGAAAGCGCGCTTGTTGGATTTGGTCTATATCAAAACAGCCAAACATTTTTTCGTCCGAAAAAAAAACTCAAAGAGCATGGGGAAACTTACGAAGTTTGCGAAACACGAAAGCCCACTTGATAGCTCCGACTCGTTGGCACGCCATCATAACGATTGGCAGCGCGACAGTGGTCGCCA
>SLFT01000223.1 GCA_007124105.1 Candidatus Hydrogenedentota bacterium
ATGGAGCGGAAATGATGAAGGGCATGAAACGCAGGAAATTTTTAAAGGCCGCAGTGTCCACCGCGCTGGGAGTGACTTTAGGCGGCGCGCGCGCCAGTTTTGCGGTTGCGGCCAATGGTTCAATGCCAACCCGCCGTCTCGGCAAGACCGGATATGACGCAAGTATTTTCAGTCTTGGCGGCATGTTTACCATTGAGGAACGAGACAACCGCGACGAGGCTGTCGCCATTATCAACCGCGCCCTCGACCTGGGCGTCAACTATATTGACAGCGCCGAAGCCTATGGCGACGGGGGCAGCGAGTTAAATATTGGCGAGGTGATGCGGAGCCGCCGCGATGAAGTGTTTTTAACTACAAAAACCCGGGAGCGCAAGGCTGAAAAGATTGCCGCCGAGCTGTTCGACAACAGTCTTGAACGTCTGCAAACGGACCATGTGGACTTATACTTCTGTCACGGCGTACATACAAGCGAAGTGCTGGATGAAACGCTTGACCGTGAGACCGGCGCCATCACGGCAATCGAAAAGTTTCGGGACCAGGGGCGGATTCGTCATATCGGGATCAGCAGCCATTCCACCGCGCTGCTCATCGAGGCGCTCGAGCGCTACGATTTTGATTGCGTTTTCGTGACGCTTAATCCGGCGCGGCTTGTAATGAACGGTCCAGATAATGTGACGGATTTGTTCGAAATCGCGCGGGAAAAAGATGTTGGCGTGGTGGCCATGAAAGTTATTGGCGGCGGCGGCGCGCGGATTCTCGAAAAAGGCGTCGCCATTGAGCAGGCCATGCGCTACGCATTAAGTTTTCCGGTTGCAACAGCCAACATTGGCGTATCAACAATGGAACAACTCGAGGAAGATGTACGTCTGGCGAAAGCGTTCACCCCACTTAATGCCGAAGAGCGCAGGCAGCTGGAGGTACAAGCGGGCGCTCACAATGCGTAGACAGCCCTGTTATTAAAGCATCTTGAAAAATACATTATGATGTAAGTGTCTATACTTCGCTCGGCGCTGTTTCTAGTGTCTCTTAGCGCTTACGTCCTTTTCAATGGATTTAAGAAGCCTCAGAATTAGCCCAGATTTAAATGCAGCTACCAAAGCGCCTTCGCAAAACCTGTCGTTTCTTACTATTGCGGTAATCAGCTTGCATTTGACAAGAAGGTCAGTGGCGTCAAAATCGAAGTTCTTGTCTCCTGCTATCTTTCTGCCTTCATCCCATTCGCCCCAACGAAATTCTATGATAATAGGAATGTCGTAAACAATTTGTGAGAATGTAGAAACAATGGGTGATGGCACACAATATGGCAGTTGGACAACTCCCTCTTCATCCTTATCTCCCCCTGACCATTGACCATAATTGGTTGTGTTTTCAATCTCAGGAATCAATGCCAGTAAAGGCTGCCAATCTTCATAGGTAAGAGCGTTTATTTTGTCGCCGCAATTGTGTTCATCAAGCATCATGTTGTTTGCCTTTTCATGTAATTTCGCAACGCACATTTCATAACCGACGCTGTCATCATACAATATTTTGCCTGTCGCCTTCGACGCCATGACAACCCTGCTCGAACGAAACGTGGCCATGTGGTTGCCATTGTCCCAGGATGCAAACACATCGCAGTACAGTTCTTGAGGCGGTTAGCGTGTGCTGGCTGACAGTTTATCCCAAGATGCGCATACAAAAAAACTTTTTTGGGGTAGAGCGTCTCGTTGAACTGTCGAAGCGAATAGCGGGTCATTGCCGAGGCGTTATAAGTTATAATATTACCGACCAATAATTGAATTATATTTTCGTTGTCTTCGAATTGTGCCCTATGTTGTGGCACTGTCTGCGGCCATTTCACGCCGGAATCTCTATGTTGAGGATGTGGCTTCAACTGCGTTTGATAGACGATTAGGCCACGTTCTGCACACTGGAAGAGGACGAAGAAACGAGCAGGCGACTGAAACGCCACGAACGTACAGGCCGCCCGAAAAAGGGCTCCAAAGAACTGAGGAAATGCAAATAATCAGGCTGTTATCGAAATTTCGAAGGCAACGCTACGGGGCTGGATTTGGTGACGTAGACGCTACGCTCTGGTAGGTCATGCCGAGTGGGTTGCCCGCAGAAACGCCAGCAGCTTGGCGAGGTCAACGGCATGGCCCTGGTCGTACTCTTTCGGGTCGCCTCGCTCATACCCCGCACCGTTGACCAAGGAGTCAACGATGAGCGTTTCCAGACCTTTTTCTGTGGTATCTGTTGGCATTTCTATTTGCTTACCTTGTTTCTTGTCATTTGACTTTCAGTATGGACAAATTATGCACATGCTGGGAATGCGTTCGCTATTTCCTGTCCACCACCATGCAAATAATAACCATTAAAATACTCTTATATGCCACTAAGTATTTTTTAGCAAATAGCCATCAATTAAAGAAATCAATCATATCTGCTTACATATAAGCATCTTATGTGATTATAAAACATTTTATAAAACTTCTTTACGAGCAAGCAACAATTAACATTCAAACAACATTGCTATGCCCAATAGGGCACATACTTCATAAACTTACGCGACGAACTTTCATCAAAAGGTTTGATTTGGCCAGACTCGACAGCCTCTTGAATAATTCTTGATGCTCTGGCTTTGTTTTTTTCATCTATTCCAAAACGCTCCCTAACTGACGTGTTAGTCAGGTAATCATGCATGACACGCTTCAGGCACGCGTGCAGATAACAGGCACGACTTCGCTCTTCCTTATCCATGTTATTAAGTGGACGATGCGCAAACAGGACTACACGGGTAAAACTTTGCGGAACCTCAATTAACGGCGCCGGTAACTGGAATAATTCCACTTGAGATATAACTTTATCAAAGCCACTGCCCCGTTCTTCGCATATATTTGAGCGACGCATCATTGAAGCCAGTGCTTCATTGCGGGATCTGGGCGGCATATCTATAAATCTGCGGACATCTACCAGAGGTTCTCCGGGATTGGTGATTTCTATACGCTCCTCAAATATCTCTACCATCGGTCCGGCGCCGGTAACAAAAAAGTCCTGGTGAATCAGGGCATTGGCGACCAATTCTCGTATTGCCAAATCAGGAAACATAGGCTTTGTTGTGCGCAACGCACGCCCGATAACTTCATTCGATGGCAGCAGATTGTTTATATAGTCGATCAATCCCTCAAATTCTGCCGCATACCCCTTGATGCCCACCTGTTCTTTAAGCGTTTCTATGCGATTGTTGCCGCGATACTGGATTACACGCATAGCCTTGCGAGCGAGACGAGGAAAATCACTAAGTTTTTTGGCAAATAGAATTGCGCCAAGATGGGTGATATTCCAGTCGCCCGCTGGACAGGGTTGAATAAGCTGATCTTCCTTCAGGGGTTCTAGTATGCCGTCGAGATTGGATGGTAACGGCAACTTTAGCAGATCAAAATATGCCGGGTAATCAAGCAACTGCACTACTGCATTTGAATCCTGTCGTTCGGCTGCAACCAAGTTTTCGAAAGGGATATATTCGAATATGCGCCATAATGTCCGTTCACGGTCAGGCGCTTCTTTGATCGGTTTCTTTACCTCACCTACACGGATATACGCTGTACCGCTAAAACTCACAGGCCGATCGACAGCACGGGCAATTTCCAGTAATACTACGCGGCGCTCCTCAAGTTCCACCGTATAAAAGGAAAAATGGATTTTGGGAGTAAGAAGACGTAGCAGCCAGTTTTCCAGAGGTTCATTGCCTTTTTTGCTGCTCCCGGGATCAAAATCACTCCCCAAAATCTGATGAGTATCGTTCTCAATACCCCATAGCAGGTAAGCAAATGCCTTGCCATTCAGTGCTGCAGCGTTGGCGAGCGCTGAAATGTACTCGCCGATTTCCTGCGGGTGGTCGTTATTGTGCTTAAATTCAACCCATTCCGCTTCTCTTGGAAGGCG
This sequence comes from Candidatus Hydrogenedentota bacterium, assembly GCA_007124105.1. Taxonomy (GTDB): domain Bacteria; phylum Hydrogenedentota; class Hydrogenedentia; order Hydrogenedentales; family CAITNO01; genus SLFT01. The sequence goes on from SLFT01000223.1 coordinate 3,925, forward strand.
ACATAGTTCTTTCACCAATCCAATAAGATAGGCATCACTGCGATTGGTGGTCATCGTTTATTCTCCAAAGGCATATAATCAGTCATTCTTTTTGTTTGTCAATAGCCAACACGACTTATTCATATATTAACGCACGATTCTCTACAGAGCCAAACCATGTTAAGCCTTCAAGGCGTTCCGCAATGTAATTTCAAAACGGGCCTTGCCGGAACGCCTTATGCGTCATCGTCGCCTTCTGCACCTTCAGCAAAGGCTTTGTCGTCGTCTTCAATACCATTATCCTCAATAATCGCCCCATCGTCAATATCTTCGACTTCGATATCACGTGCATCTATCTTGCCGGTTACAATGTCGGCAATAAGGCGGGTGCGGTATTCGTTTATCAGTTCGATTTCGTGCTTGGCACAGGACATGGTTTGGTTAATCTCAGGGGGTACTTCACAGTTGAACTGTTCGGACATCCGTCGGTGCTATGCAATGAATGCAAAAAAAGATCGGCAAATTGATGAAGGTGCTCTGGGGCCATGCTTACGGTTCCCTTAGAAAGAAACTTAAAGTCTGTAGAAAGATTCTCAACCTCCTCTGTAGTTTCCGCCTCGGGGTACATTTGTCGCACCGCTGGTGCGACTTTTGGCGGATTGAGCACGGCCCGTTCAAAAAGAGATGCGCGAAGCTGCCGTTCCAGTTCCCGTTTTCCCCAACGGTGCTCAATGCTCAGGCGCAGATAGAACTCACGTTCTTCCGGACGTTTACATTGTCCCATAATGAGGAGATGATTGGTCCAGGACAATTGTGACACCAGCGGTGACACTTTTGTATCTCCGGCATAGGTTTCGTAAAACTGCCGCATCCTGAACAGGTTGCGTCGTGTAAACCCGCGCACCCCCGGCATGGCCTGGGCGATATATGCCGCCAGCTGGTCAACAACACCATCGCCCCACTGTGCGGATTCAATCTTTTCGCTGATATATCCACCGATCTGCCAATATAGACGGATGAGTTCCGTATTGACCGCCTGATAGGCTTGTTGGCGTGCCTGTTCAATTAAAGCGACAATCTCAGAGAACGATTTCTGTTTCGTGAGCGCCGGGACGTTTTGGGCCTTCGTCCCCGGTGGTTTTGTTTGTTTCTTTCCCGGACTCATTCTGTTATGCCTCTCCGATAATCTCTTCCAGCAACCCCTCCGTCTCCGCCTCCAGCGCAAGGATATCCGCTTTGATCTCCTCCAGTGTACGTAACGGCTGGGGTTTGTAAAAGTGTCGGGTGAAGCTGATTTCATAGCCGATGGCCGTTTTCGATTCATCCACCCAGGCGTCCGGCACATAGGGCAGCACTTCCCGTTCTATGAAGGCGTTGATGCCGCCTTCTTCCAGTAACGGTATCTTCTCCGTATCGCGCAGGGAGGTATCGGGTTCATATTCGATAATTTTGGAGGCGTCGCCGTCGTCTGCAATGCCCCAGATGAAACTTACGATAGCGTTGTGTGTGGCGTAATCCATGTACTCTCCCTGCCGCTGTTCAAGAGCGGGAAGCCCCTATATTTTCCAATGAGACCGGCACTGACATGGGCAATGTGAACAGAACCTCCAATAAAACGCACCAATACAGTAATGAATCTACACGAATGCGTCCTTGTGAATCAAATGGCTCGGCCGACTCGAACGAAACGCGGTAGAGCATCTCGTTGAAACTGTCGAAGCGAGTAGCGGCTCGTTGGCGCCGCGTTTTGTGCGTGCGCAAGTGTCACTCTCGCAGTGTGCGCGTCTGCTGCTGTTCTGCGTTGCGGGGTGCGTATCTGTATTTCCGTGCCGGAAGCATGTACAATAGTGCGTGAAATAACAGCCCGCGTCGTATACAACGGGCGCAAATTATTACGTCAACCATAACGGAGGATCTTATGCCATGAGATATCTTTTGTTCATTGCGATTGTCATAGGCGGTTTTTGGGCGCCGGTAGTCGCCGATTCGACGCCTGTTCGTGTGGGCGTTTTGACTGACGGCGAATCAGCGTATTGGACCGATATGGGAGA
>SLFT01000440.1 GCA_007124105.1 Candidatus Hydrogenedentota bacterium
ACGGCTCGCCGTCCATGTATAAGACACGCTTCCCTGTTCTGTCCCTCTGTTTACCAGCCGGTCAACCGAAGCCCTTATTTGGACGGCAGTGCTTACGATGACTGACAGGCGGCGCGACAGCGCCGCATGAACAGGACCATAAGCGCGCTGACGCCTATATAACCGGTATACAGCGCCAGCAGCAGGGTGTTCCAGGGGCGTATGGGGATATTAACGCTCACAACGTATCCGGCCACAATGAGAATCAGCTGCACCGCTCCACAGACCCACAAGGGTAGCGGCAAAGCTCCGGGGTTCCGGTACGCGCCGTGAACAAACCAGGCCAAGGCCGCTGTCAGGGGTATCGCGATGATAATGGACACAACAACGCGCACCGAGACCGGCCAATCGAGATTGTGTACAACGACAAAGCCTTTATACGCGTTCATCAGTGTCAGTCCCGACGCGAACCATATCGGGAAACCCGCGCCCCAAATCCGTTCCTTGCGGGTAACCGGCTGCGGCACGGCGGCCACGGGTTTATTGAACAGGTAGAAGACCAGCCCCAAAGTCAAGCCGCCGCCCAAGCCAACAGACATCTCCCAGTTCTTCCACCAGTCAAGTTGCAGTTCCGACCCATGCATGGTCTGCCAGACCGCCCCCACGGAAAAGGACAAGGCGAAACCAAGCGCCATCACGCACATCACGCCCACGGCGCGCCAGTCGCGACGCGCAATCTCGAAGACCAGGAGACCGAGAAACAACCCGACATGCGAGTTGATATTGATGACGGAACCATAGGCGCGCTGGACAGTGCCGTATTCCATGACATCGTAAATGCCTTCGGCATAGAAGGGCAGAAACAAGTCCGGCAGGGCGGTTACCAGCGCGGCGGCAAGTCGCATACCCACGAAGCCCAGGACGATACGCGCCAACCAGCCCCACCAGGGCACAGGCGAACGCGGCGCGACCCAGGCCATGAACGCCCCGGCCGTGCCGCCCCAATGCAGTCCACACAGGAAAAGCATGGCGTAGCCCGTCCACGGCGCTATCGCGCGCGCGCCCTCGGGAAAGTTTTCATAGAAATTGCCCTGCACCCACGCGTTATATACGCCGTAACCGGTCAACCCGCCAAAAGCGACGCCGAACGTAATGGCGGCAATCATCCGCGCCGAGCCATACATCCGCCAGCGTGAGGCGCCGCCCAGACAGGAAAAGTAATACCAAAGTGTCGCCCACCCCAGCCCGGCAAGCAACGCGCCCTGGCTGCCGCCATAACCCGCCGAGCCGCGGATGGCCCAGTAAAAGGCGCCCATCAATCCCAGGATCACGCTTAAAGACAAGTAGTGCGACGGCAATAATGGATCGGCATCACGGAACGACTCTTCATCGCGGATATTTACAGACGCAAACATCAGCATATCTCCTGTGTTTGTGTTCACCGGCAAGCAAGTCCATAATAATGACGCCAACAGTCTTGCCTGGAATCACTCTTTTTCCTGTAAATCCACAGGCCCAAGCGTCAGCATCGCCGAGTATATCCGTAATCATATATTCCCTTGGTCAAAAGCCATGATTCTCAAGGGCCATCGGGCAGTAACTTGTAAGAGTTTCCCTTTCGGGCAACCATATTCATTCGCATGTGGCGATCGGCTTATTACGCATGCCGTATTCAGTCTTCTTCGTCGCTGCCTGGAATTTCACGAGCGCGCGCGACAAGGTCCACGCCCTGTTTGGCGCGAATGGCGCGTACGCATAGATAGCCAGCGGCGACAAGCGCTGTGTAAGACGCGTACAAGGCTAGAACAAGAGGCGCTTCAAGAGCAATTATCACGATAAATGCAGCGGAGCACAACACGGAAAGTACCGCGCACACCCACAGTACGGAGCCCGGGAAACGGACAAATGCGCTCGCGTATCTTTCCGGATAGTGGCTGCGCAAACGCAACGCCGCCAGCGACACCGGGATGGAAAGCAGCATAATACCCACAGCAACCATGTATCCGCAAAAGGCGATGCTGATTGGCGACAGAGTCAATACAATGGACGCCAGGAAATAGGCGGTAACGGCGTTCATGGGGCTGCCGGTAGGCGCGTGTATTCGGGCGAACCATTCAGGCAGTACGCCGTCTCGCGCCTGCGCGAACAGTTCGCGGGGCAAACAGGTCGCCGCCGCGTTCAGACTCGTCAGCCCCGCGCTGACAGCGCCCACATTGAGGAAAAACATAGCGCCCGGCCCCAGAAATTCGACCGCGGATTGCGCCAGCGGCGCCGGCATTGTCTTGTAGGCGTCATAATCATAAGGGACGGCGCGCAGGAATACGCCAGATACGATAATATAGAACACAAGGATGATGCCGCCGCCGATAAACAACGCCAGCGGGATAGTGCGCCGCGCATGATGCACTTCCTCGCCCACCTCCGCCAGTACCTGTGTACCCAGGCTGAGGTTGTAGGCCAATATCACGGCCATGAAGAAAGGGCCGACTCCCTGCGGAAACGTAAAAGAAAGGGCAACACCGGAGTGGGCCGCGCCGCATACGGCGTAAATAGCCAGCGCCAACAACAACTGCGCCACCATCAACACCTGCAATTGCGCGGCAAGCCGCACCCCGAACCGGTACACCAGGTAAAGCAATACAAGGATAATCGCGCCCACAAGGTTTACCGGAACGGCATGGCCCGTCTGTTCAACCAGATACGCCGCCAAACCTTTTGTGACCAACGCGCTGGAGAATGCGCCGCCCAGCACGCCGTAAAAGGAAGTGATCGTTCCGGGCAGGGGCGAGAACATACGGCTCACAAACACATAGCCGCCGCCCGCGCGGGGCAACGCGCTGGCCAGCTGGATCAGCGGCAACGCGCTCACCAGCGCCAGACTGATGGCAATGGAAATGGCGAGCCACAACGCCTCGCCCGCCAACGCCCCCATGGGCGCCACCAAAATAAATATGCCCATACCGATAACGCCGCCGACCACAATAGCGGTTGTCCCGGCAAGGCCAATAGTGCGTTTCAGGGCGGCTGGCGCCGCCGTGTCTGCTGCGTCAGACACGCGAATCTCCTTCTTTGCTATGCGCGCAAAACGCGCTGTTTCAGATTAATTCTGTGATTGGCAACTGGCCAATCTAATCATGGGTCTTGAGCACCAAATCCACGCGCGGATAAAAACAGATAATAATCATACCCAGAAAGGCAAAGCCGCCCGCGATAGGACCGACAAGCAACACGCCGAGGTAATTGTCCGCCGAGTTGCCCCATTGGTGCATGGATTGCGTGGCGAGAAAGATTGAACCCGCCATGGCCGCCTTCCAGGTCACACCGCTCAGGCCATTATAAAGCGCTTCGCGACGTTTGCCGCTGCGTAGCTCGTCGTAATCAATAATTTCGCCCATCATGGGCGTCATCATCACGTAAATGATCCCCTGGCCTATTCCGCAATAGGCAAACAGAATCATACCCAGCCGCATTTTGAGATCGAACTCCATATCAGCGACGCCGATGATGTACATGAACGGCATCCCACTCGCGATGATGAACAACGCCACGAAAAGCATCCACTTCACATGCAGGTAGCGCGCCGCGATGGGAATAAAAAAATAACTGATTATCGCCAGAAGAATAAATGGAATCATCATGTACGTAACAGTCGCTTCACTGCCGCCCAGCCCCAATTCCGCCCAATACGGAAGGGCACGCTGCGCCGCCTGAAACCCCACGGAAAAAAGAAAAAACGCCGCCGCATAGGTCAGGAATGGGACATTGCGCATGGCGTCCCTGACCCCCTCCCGGAATAAATGCTGTTCCCCGGGCGCTTGTTCCGAGTCGTAACGCTCGCGAATCAGCCATACGGGAAACTGAAACATGACCAGCGACACCAGCGCCAGCAGCAACGCAAGACGCCGATAACCCGCCGGCGAATACACCACCAGTTCGGCCGTTTTGTCCGCGGTCGCTTCAGGGGGGGAGTGCGACGGAACAGGTACGGGCGCTGCATCGGCGGCAATCGCGGCGGGGTCCTGTATTACCGTACGGGCGGGGTCCAGCAGTTCAATAAGAATGCCCGGCAGCACCGCCGCCACGGCAAGCCCGACAATCATACCCACGGCAATCCAGGTGCCAATCCTGACGCGGGCGCGTTCGGAACGGGCGATCTCAGGCGCCAGCGACAGAAGCGGCACCACCGTCACCGTGAACAATGCCCAGTGCATACACAACAGCACCGTTCCATAAACAAAGTTTACAACTGACGTATCATCCACTGGCGGGTACCAGAAGGCCACCGATGTAATGGTCATCAAGATGGAACCCCAGAAGATAAAGGGCAGACGACGTCCACGGATAGGAATAATGCGCAGCAACCCCGGTTTGGTTTTCGTACGGTCCGACCACGCGCCGATAACAGGGTCCGTAATAGCGTCCCAGATCGTACCGATAATAAATATGAATCCGACCATGCCCACCGCCACATAAACCGTGCGCCCCACGCCTACCGATGGCGAATAAAAATACACGCCCCACTGGTTCATGACCTCGCTCGATAGCTGTACGCCAATCATGGCCAGACACAGGGCCAGACCTTCCAACCAGGTGAATTCAACGTGTTCTTTCTTGTTCAAATGGACGCTCCATCTCCCCTTGCAAAAAGACGCTATCGTTTAATTGTTTATAAAGCGTTCCTATACACACTATTTCGCAAACGACTATTCAAAGTCTAGGACTATACATAAAAGACGCTTCCTGTTACGAATTTTTCCAGGCAAGGGGCATTCATCCGGATATTTCAGGCGCGGTTTCGCAGCAGGATGGAGGCGTTTCGCGCGATTCCTTCACGCCTGGCGCGTTTGACGGGGACGCCATCGAAAAGTTTGTGAAAGACATCCTCCGACAACGTCGCGAGCTCGGCCGGATCAAGCGCCGCAAAGGCGGCGCGTGGCTCGACAGCGGCATTCTCCAGGCGCTGTTGCCGGTTCCAGGGACATGCTTCCTGACAACAATCGCAGCCGAATACCCAGCTGCCCATGCGTTCCGCAATGGCGGGGGGGATAGCGTCGCGATTTTCGACCGTGTGATAGGCGATGCACCGGCGCGCGTCCACGGTGCGGTCCGCTCTGATGGCGCCGGTGGGACACGCCGCAATACAAGCGCGGCAGTTCCCACACCCGTCGGGCACGGGCGTGTCAGGCGTAAGCGGGGCGGTGGTAATAATGGTCGCCAGGGAACACCAGGAGCCGAAATGGGGATGGATAACAAGACCGTTGCGCCCGATCCAGCCGATGCCCGCTCGCGCCGCCCAGACGCGTTCGCGCACGGGGCCGCTGTCCACAGAGGCATAGTGGCGCGCGTCGGGAAAACATTCGCTAATATGGGCCGCCAGCTGTTTCAGCGGTTTCGCAAGAACTTTGTGATAGTCGCGGCTCCATGCGTAACGTGCGATTCGTGGCGCGCCGTGCGCGGCAACTGCCGAATCATGAAAATAATAGCGCGCAAGAGCCACCACCGAGCGCGCGTCCGCAACTTTAAGCGCCACATGCTGTCGTACGTCGCGACTGCGCGCCAGCCAGGCCATGTCGGCATGACAACCGGCGTCCAGCCAGGCGTCAAAACCGTCGTCTGCCTCATCACGCACAGAAGCGACGCCACAGGCGTCAAAGCCCAGCGCCGCCGCCCGCTCCTTGATCCCCGTTGTTAATACATCACGCGTCATGAATGGAATCATAATAGGCGAGGCACTGGTAAATCCAGTATGACGGGGAAAACGCCTCTAGCCCGAATATTTCACCAGATTTCTGTTGCGCCTGCGAATCTTACGCCATATCAGGCACTTTGCTTGCCCGCCGACTTCGACGTGTCCCGACACGCTGTCAGCCGGCGGCCTGCGCAAAGCACCTAATCTGACGCAATCTTCGCAGGCTCACGACGAAACCTGGTGAAATATCCGGGCTA
>SLFT01000294.1 GCA_007124105.1 Candidatus Hydrogenedentota bacterium
CCTTCCACGGCCTCGCCTTCCACGGCCTCGCCTTCCACGGCCTCGCCTTCCACGGCCTCGCCTTCCACGGATTCGCCTTCCACGGATTCGCCTTCCATGGATTCGCCTTCCACGGATTCGCCTTCCATGGATTCGCCTTCCATGGATTCGCCTTCTACGGATTCGCCTTCGCCCTCAGCGGATGTGTCCGGAAGCACTTCCAGGGTAAAGGTGGGCGATTCAAACGAGCCGTTATCATCCGTCACCACACAATAGAACTGCGCGTCTGAATCCGCGGGCGCAGCAGTGATGGCGTAAGAGGGCAGGTTATCGCCCACGGGCATATCAATCTCATCCTCAGACACACGATACCATTGATAGTTCAGCGTGCCGACGCCGCCCAGGGTTTCAATGGCGAATAGGGCTGTCTGCTCAGCGTGAACGACTATTTCCAGGGTTTCGGTGGCGGCAATTGCCTGGGGCAACGGAAACGCGAAGACGCCGTCAGCGCAGCTGAAGTACACGGCGTTGTCCCGATAGCGCAACGATTCGAGGCGGCCTTCATATTCAGCAAGCCGAAACATAGACGCGTCACCGGCGGTATACACGACCAGTTGGCTTGGGCTCATCCATGCGGTAGCGGTGACATAGATATTACCGTGGCTATCCGCTGTAATGCCTGTTGCGCCGTCATAGGGCGTGGGCAAAGTCGCCCACTCGTTTCCTGTCGGAACGAGCGCGGCAGTGTCGGGGTCCGCCAGCGCCGCGGCAACGGCCGCCGCATCCCAGCGATACACTGTGGCCGCGCCGCCGAAAACATAGCCATGCGCGTAATACAGATTTCCTGCATTGTCAAAGGTCATGGGGCCGGGCGATTCGCCAATGCCGGCGAATTTTACAGGTGTATCATCAAGGTTTCCAGAGGCATCGAGTGTGCTGTAAAACAACGCAGCCGGCCCCCAGTCCACCTCGGTCCCGGAAGCGAAAAACTCGTTGAAATTACGCGAGGCCAATCCGCTGAGGTTCATGCCGTATGGATGTTCCAACACTGGTGTGACAGTATCCGCCTGGACTGGTTCGTACATGTAATAGTTTGACTCGGAGCGTGTTAAATCGCCGCCGTCGTTGAAATACATGTAGTCGCCGATGCCAAGCATCTGGGAACCGGCCCAGACATCTGTTGACAGGAAAACCAGCTGGTCATCTGGGGTCGCCTGTTTATAGACCGCCAGTTTGGCGCCCCAATTGGGGTCGCCCACGGTGTAATGAAGCGTGTCCGAGGCGTCCCAGTCGAAACTGATTAGCGCCGCATCCGTTGCGACGGGGAAGTCAAAGTAGGTGTTCACCGAGGCGCCTTTTAAGCCAACAGGCTGAGCGGCGGCCAACGACATGACAAGCAAGACAACAGGCAGGAGAACGGCGGGCGGAAGAAAAGATGTACGCATACTGAAACCCTCGTTTCGTTGCGGGCGGACGCGCGCGGGTGTGCGTCTCGCCAACAGCTCACACCGGCAGGTCTTCGGACTTACAGGCTTGTTGTCGGTTTCCCGACAGGTTCCTACTGAGCGCCGCTTCCCAGTTTCGCACATCGAAACCAGTGCGTGTCCCGCGGTGAGCGCGTCACTGCGGGTGGCCGTTCGTTCCTGATTACCGCTGCGGGGCAGTCCCGGATTCTCACCGGGTTCCCTCTTGGCGCCGACATCCCATTACATCGGCGAACCGGTACTGCAAGTATAAACGCCTTTTTGTACAGATTGCAAATAAGAACCGGGCGTTTCGGAATCTCACCGAAACGCCCGGCAACAGTCCACAACGCTGTTCCTTAAATGTCATAGTACAGATAAAATTCGTAGGGATGGGGCCGCAGGTTAAGGGCCTCGACTTCGTTCACGCGCTTATAGTGTATCCACATGTCCAGGGCGTCCTCGGTGAATACGTCATTCTTGGTGAGGAACTCGTAGTCCTTCTGCAGCGCGTCCAGGGCTTCACCGAGACTGGCGGGCACCTGTGGAATCCGCGCCTTTTCTTCCGGCGGCAGATCGTACAGGTCCTTGTCCATGGGTTCACCCGGCTCGATTTTATTCTGGATGCCGTCCACGCCCGCCATCATCAGGGCTGAGAAAGCGAGGTAGGGGTTGCAGGACGGATCGGGTACGCGGAACTCGACGCGTTTTGCTTTCGGGCTGGGCGAATACATTGGAATGCGCGCGCAGGCGCTGCGGTTGCGCGCGGAATAGGCGATGTTTACAGGCGCTTCGTACCCGGGCACCAGCCGCTTGTAACTGTTGGTGGTCGGGTTGGTCAGCGCCACCAGTGCGGGGGCATGTTTCAACAGGCCGCCGATGAACCATAACGCCTCCTGGCTCAAGCCGGCGTATTTATTGCCCGCGAACAACGGTTTCCCCTCTTTCCAGAGGGACAGGTGGACATGCATGCCCGAACCGTTGTCCGTGAATACGGGCTTGGGCATAAAGGTCACTGTCTTCCCGTTGCGTTTGGCGACGTTTTTGATGATGTACTTGAACAGCGTCAATTGATCGGCCATGTTGGTGAGCGGCGCGAAGCGGAGGTCTATCTCGGCCTGTCCCGCTGTGGCCACTTCATGGTGGTGGCATTCCACGTACAGACCCGCTTCGAGCATGAGCGCCACCATTTCCTGACGGATATTGTGCAACGCGTCGCCTGGCGGCACGGGAAAATACCCTTCTTTGTGACGCAGTTTGTAGCCTTGGTTGGGCCGGTCGCCCCGACCGCTGTTCCATATCGCTTCTTCGCTGTCAATGTAATAGTAACCGCAATTGGGTTGCTGGTCGAAGCGTATGTCGTCGAAAATGAAAAACTCCGCTTCGGGTCCAACAAATACGGTATCGGCAATGCCCGTGGACAGCAGATAATTCTCCGCTTTTTGCGCGATGTTGCGCGGATCGCGGCTGTACCGCTCTTTCGTGATTGGGTCGAGGATATTGCAGTAGAGGATTAGTGTGGCCAGGTTCGAGAAGGGGTCCATGGTTGCAGTGCGCGGGTCGGGCAACACAAGCATGTCGCTCTCATTGATGGCCTGCCAGCCACGGATACTGGACCCGTCGAAGCCAAGCCCTTCTTCAAAGGTTTCCTCTTTTAACTCGCCTACAGGAATTGTAAAATGCTGCTGTAGCCCCGGAAAATCCATAAACCGAAAATCAATGAACTTGACTGAACGTTCCTTTATCATCTGTAGAACGTCTTTGGGACCGAATTCTTTGTGCATACTTTCTTTCCTTCCTATCGTTGCTTAACGCTGTTGTTGACAGGCGACAGGTTTTGCTTACTCCTGATTCAGCGTTTCCGACGCTTGGCTTCCACGCAACATGTCTGCCTGTATATTTTTCTTATTCTTATGTTCAAGGGGCCAGGCGGCCCGCATTTAACCGAGTACTGCCTCGCCGGTCTCACCGGTGCGAATGCGCACCGCTTCTTCCACGGGCAGCACGAATATTTTACCGTCGCCAATACGTCCGGTGCTGGCCGTATCCACAATGGCCTTGACCACGGCCTCGAGCGCGTCATCGCTGACTACAACTTCGAGTTTTACTTTCGGAAGAAACTCGACCACATACTCTGCGCCGCGATATAACTCCTTGTGGCCTTTTTGGCGTCCAAAACCTTTCACTTCCGAAACAGTAAGGCCCTGAACGCCTACCTTGGCCAGCGCTTCCTTTACTTCTTCCAATTTGAATGGCTTGATAATCGCTTCCACTTTCTTCATGAGACGCTCTCCTTCATGGCTGGGGTTGTTTCTATGCGGCGTCGCGTATAGACTTCGCAAGGACATGTTCCCACTGTTGCGGATGACGTTATACTATCAGGGCTGTCAACGTGATAACCGTGGCAGCGCCTTCTACTTTCGATACAGGGTGGCTGTACACGTCTTAACCAGAGCAAGCGGTGTGCCAAAAGAGATGGGGTAGTCAAAGGCATGGCATGTTTCGTGATGTATCGGTTATATGCCAGTCGCATAGCGTACAGCGGAAATTCTTATAAGTCAATCACGTATAATGGGTTAGAAGCTTATATCGTGGCGTTTACTGTGCTTGCCACTTTCTTTTGTTTACATCTGCGGCTGCAAGCGTGCCATCACGAAGTTGTACGCATTAGTCTCTTTTCCTACCAAATAGTAGGCATGAAGCATAAAAGCAACGCTTCGGTACCATCGTGCCGTTCCCTGGCGCTTCAACTTTATTGTCGAGACATTTCCAGATCATGTATACCGCCTATTGTCAGACAATAAGCGCTCCTTGTACGTTGGCTGTACACTGCAAGGTAGAGGACTCTTTATGCTTCAAATTGGTTCGCTGTACTGTCCATAGCGTATAATAAAACATGCAAGCAAGTTATAGGATTCCCGCGGTGGTTTCGGCGGCAGCGTCCGGGATTGCTTCCCCGATGCAGCATTGTCCACTTATCTCCGGAAATCGTGTTATAATTGAAATGGCAGCACAGGTCAGTTCGAGATGGTATTCGCAACGTACTCTTGACATACTACATATAGTGGGACATCGGATTTATGGACAACAGGTTACTGATAGGATTTGGTGGATTTTTGGCAGTGTTTCTGCTGTTTCCATTGGTGGCGCAAATGATGCGTGACGATGGGGGCAATGCAAACACGGCTTCGGGCGTTACCGAGCAGGCAGGTCAACGTGGCCCCGACCGCAGCCTCATCCCGGATGAGCCGCCCTTGCTGAACGCGCAAAACCTTGTGGGAACGGAATGGCAGGTTGAATGGGAGGGATACAGGATCAAGGTTACCATTGCGGATAACGGCGTCTGCTATGCCACACACCCGCTGATGCGTTCAATCACGGGAATGGATTATTTTGAGGGTCGTTGGCGGATTGATTATGACAGGGTCTATGTGGAAGCCCGCTTTGGCGACGAACACTTTAACGAGGAGCTGTTTGTTGCCGGTCATAATCTGTATACCCATCGCGGTGAGCAGATACAGCGCTTACAATAGCTGATGTGCGCCTATCGGTTTTGTTTGCAACGCCCGGGGGTATTCGTGAGCTGTTCCGTAGGGTTTCCGGCGTCGCTGTAACGGCGCAAGAGACAGCGTTGCCTGACATGATTATTGCCGCGCATATTTTGTTTGTTTTCCGAGGCTCATACCTGTTAGTATTTTCGGCAAGGCAGCGCCGGTATAACGGGCTGTCTCGGCAGTGTATCGAATCATACAAAGAGATTACCAGCGGGAGAATTTTTTGCCATGCGGAATATCATCCGTTTATTGCCTTTCTGTGTGTTGCTTGCGGCCGGATTCGCCGAAGCGCAATGGACATGGACGCCAGAGACCGGCCGGTTTGTAAATGTAAAGCGCATGCCCAAGGAGACGGCTGAATTACAGTTGGAACACGCGCGTAGCTTGATGCTTGCCGGCGATTATCGCCAGGCTTTACGTGAAACCGAAAAGTTTGTGGAATTCTACAGTTCCGATCCCCTTGCCGACGAGAACTTGTTCTTACGCGCTGAAATACAGATGGCGCGAGGCAATTTAATGGCGGCCGCGGAAGCCTTTCAACAGCTGATAGCCGCCCACCCTGATTCAGACAGATACCACGACGCAATCGCCAAGCAATATGAGATAGGCGATACGTATTATGAACGCGGCGTCCGTCGCGCGGACCAGCGTTTCCGTCTTTTCCGTAAGCGTCCTTTCAGGCGCGCGGCAGAAGTATACGCAATGGTGGTGGACAACCAGCCCTTTACGCCGGAGGCCGCAGAAGCGCAGTATAAGATCGGTTTGTGCCATTTTGCCCGCAATCAATATTTGGACGCCGCTTTCGAGTACAGGCGGGTATTGGAGGATTATGGAAATTCAGACTGGGTGAATGACGCTTCTTATGGTCTGGCTCTTTGCTACTACAAGGCCTCGTTGCCGC
>SLFT01000463.1 GCA_007124105.1 Candidatus Hydrogenedentota bacterium
CAACGCAATACACGGCATACGACGCGCTGGGGAATCTGTTGACCCATATCGGCCCGGACGGGCTGGCGACGCACACCGAGTATGACCGCATAGGGCGTCCGGCGACGCAGTCTTTCGAGCATCTGGCGGGACGGGTTGATCCGGGCGCGACCACGTGGACGTATGATCCGCTCGGACGCATACTCGAAACAGCGAACAACCAATCGAGCGTGGCGCACACCTATGACACGCTGGGCAATATGCTCAGCGAGACCACGGTAATAATAGAGCAGCACCCAAAAATAAGGACTTATGGGACTTATAGGAAAAAACCATATTTCCCGACATCCGTTAGATGCTCGCTCTGCTATGTCCCATACCTCCCATACCTCCCATCATCCCAAATAGCGAACCCGCCTCCGCAAACCGCTAACAAAAGCGGGGTCATTCACTTTCACATCATAATGCGGTATAATAGAGGTGTATAATTGCGTCCTTTGTTTCGGGTATACTGTTGACAGAAACCTTGAAAATGCGCAGATACACGTAATGTCGTTGTACGCAAGGCTTGGCGTGTGGCGACAGACGATATGGTTTGTTGACAGCGACGATGTGGAAACGCGGATAAAGACCCTTATCATGCAAAGACAAGACCAGGCAGAACGGCTTATGTACCTTATCCCCTCCTATATGTCAGGAAAGACACGAAGCAACCAACGGGGCGCGGCGCTTATCCTGGCCCTGTCGGTGTTCCTGGTACTGCTGTCGCTGGCCATTACCTTTGCGCTTATTGTGCGCTATGAGAGCGAGATGTCGCAGCGCACACACGAAGCGGCCCGCGCCGAGAACCTGCTCGACGGCGTGTTCGCCAAGGCCATGTACCGCATCAACCGCGATCTCGATCTCCACCCCGACGCGCTCTCCCTCGACCACAGCTGGCGCAGCTGGTTCAGCGGCGCGGCCTTCATCGGCAAGAACTGGACCCAACACGGGGACTGGTCTCAAGGTGGGGACAGCCGGCTGGTGAGCATCAATATTCAGCCCGTGGAACAGGCGCTGGGCAGCGTTCTTTATGTGCGATTCCGCAAGGACAACCACATCGAACCGCTGTTCCGGGGCCCGCGCACCGAGCACTGGCTCCATGTGCCCCGTCGGCAGGGCGATGTTATCCTGCTTTATGCCGAATTGGACGAAGCGCTGTTGCTGACGAATCCCGCAGCGCCGCCGCTGGACCCTGACCCGGTGCAAGCCGCCTTGCTGGCCCTTGATCAGGTCAACGACGCGCTGGCGGATATACAGTTCGACTATTTCACGCGCGCCGACGCGAAGGACCCGGACCGGAACGCCCTGTATCCTTTTGTCACCACAAGTTTCTATCAGCCGGACGACGGCACGACGCTCTTCAGCGGCTACCCCGCCGAACAGGTCAACCAATGGGCGGATATAGACACGTCCGGCGATGGTCAGCGCGACGCGGTCTGGATGCCTGTCGCCCGCGACATTGACCACTACAACGACGGCATTGACAACGCCCTGGACGGCGTTATCCGACCGATGCGCGACGTGAACGGCGAGTACAGACCCCTCTTTCAACCCGCGCCTTTTGTGTATCACGGCTGGGGCCCCACTGATCCGGAGACAGGCCTGCGCTATGGCGACGGACGGGACAACAGCGGCAGCGGCGTGGCGGACGATGAGGCGGACAACAAACTCTTCCTCACCATGCCATTGCCCGGGCTGGTCATGCAGGTAGACCTCAACAGCGACGGCGTATTCGACGAACGCGATTATTATTGCGACGATCGCGACGACCCGAACACCTGCGGCCCGGTGTTTGTACGGATCCCGGATATCATATCGGTACGCACGGAAATGACCGAAGACCCCGTGGAACTCAACATTGCCGACGTGGATATGATAGACAACAACTACGATCTCGTTGTCAACAGTTTTCGTTCTTACGCCTACGTGGGGCCGCACAACCCTTTGCCCGGGTCGAACGCCGAGTATTATTACCGGCGCAACCAGATTCCTTTCTCCCGCGACGAAAACTTTGATCCTGCCAGGTGGCGGCCCTATGAGAGCCTGACGCCCGGCGGAGCGGAATGGTCGCCGGAGGACAAACAGGACCCGCGCTTCCTGCAGGCGCACAACCGCGCCTACCACGACATCAATGTGGACGCAGTGTTTGAAGCGCACCAGGTAGTGGGGCGTTACGCGCTGCAATTCTTTTCCGTGGACCAGAACGGCAACGTACATACCGATCTGGGCGAGCTCGCGCAAATCTTGTACCAGCCCAACGCCATACGCATTACCTGTTCGGGCGAACCGGTCTCAGAAATCGTGGGCCGCGCCGCCGTGCATATCACCGACGAGGCGGGCAAAGTCAACATGAATGTCGCCGGCGGCCATGTCTTTGATTATGATGCGGACGACACCGAGCGGCTTGCGCGCGCTTTCAACCAGGGCGTCACACCCTTCGAATATGAGACGCGCCTGCTGCCGGACATCGGCGTGGTGCGGCCCAGCCAGTTCTGGGGCATGCGCACCGGGTCGCTGCCCGACCGTTTTGCCACACTGCGCATTCGCGGCCATGCCGGGGGCGCCCGGTATCTGGACTATGGGCGTGACCGCTACGGCCAGGACAATGCGGACCCAGACTTTGAGCCGTATCTCTTTGATGTCAGTCTGCCCGGATATGGACGCGTGGACGACAACGGCAACGCGCTGCTGCTGGCCCTGTCAGGACGGGACGACGCCGGTACGGGGTTTATTGACGACGGCTTGGGACTGCCGCGCCTGTCGCCAAGCAGTCGTCGGACGCTGGCAGGGAACGAGCCCTTCTGGGCCGCCCTTAGCAATTACGAACTTGCGGCGTTTGAGCCCGCTTTCGAGCGCCTCGGACGCTTCGAGGGCGTGGACGAACCAGCGGAACTGCGCCTGTTCAATCCCCGCCGCAACCTGCTCGCCGAGGACAATGGTTTCGACCAGGGCCAACTGGGCGACCGGCTGCTGCTGCGCAAGGAAGAACTGCGCAAGCATTACGATGTCGGCCCAGTCAGGTGGGGCAACCTGCGCAACATGGTCACTGTCAACAGCGACACGCGCAATATCTTCCACACCCGTGGCCGGGGCGTGAAAAAGGCCTTTCTCAAGGTTGACCCCAACTACGCCACCCATCAGCAGATGGCCGCAACACTGCTCATCAGCGGCGGCGCGTTTAATATTGTGGACAGACTCCACGAAATCAACCGCGACGACATCACGGACGATCCGTTGCTCATTGACGCGCAGGTACTGTTCGCCGAAGGGCTGCGTCAGTTCGATACCTCCTTCACGGGACATCTCTTCGGCCAGGACGGGACCAACACCATGGGCGCGCGCTTCCCCGCCGACCCCGTGCTCCAGACCATGCGCATGGCCGCCGACATCGTCTCCGCCCGCGACCGCAGCGCCGCGCGTCATAAACTGGTGGCCGATACGCTGCTGAACCGCAATCCGGAACTCTACGCGCGTTATCTCGGCGTTGCAACGGGCGATCTTTCCCCGCCCCTCGAACCGCCCAACGAACGGGAACGTATCCTCGCCCGGGAACGGCTGCCCGTGGGCGACATCCAGGAATACCTGCGCGACGCCCTTGGCATTGACGAGAAACGGATCATCTCGCACGATGCCTGGTGGAAGGATATGACCGGCGAGGACCGCCTATTCCAGTACACCGCCGCATCAAGCGACGCCGTCAAGATCAATGAACTGATGGTGCGGCCCGTGCGGCGCGTCGAGGCGGAAACGCTGCCGCTGGCGTTGCAGCAGGCTTCCTGGTATCCCGACGCAATGCCGACAGGTTATGTCCCGAATCTTGACCCGGCGCCGTATCCCGGTATGCTGGATTTCGACATGGTATGGCCAAATGACACGTGGACGTATGACTTGGATACCCCACCGCCTGATTTCATTTCAACTGTTTTGCCCGCAGCCTTTGGCCCTGATCCTGATGCCGTGTGGCACCTGCGCTCCGCTTATGATACGCTTGCGCAACCACAGCCTCTTCTGGGTGAGCGCACCGCATGGGTTTATGATCCGTCTTTCACCTACGATGGCTTCGGTGTTGGCATTCCGAATAACTGGATAGGAGATGGAGACGACCGAATCAACCCGGACATTATCGAGTTTCGTTTTCGCGCTTCCCCCGGACTGCCGGCGGGGCGCTATTACTTCACCGTGAACGTAACCGATCAATATGGGCGCATGACGGTACCGCTTCCAGATATTCTCGAGTACAGTGTAAAGTATACCAGCGCAATAGGGGAACCGACGATTCGGGATGATATGGAAGACTTCCTGGCGCTGCTCTGGAACGCACTGGATGCAGGATATCCGGACGATGATATAGAAAATATTATTAATTTAATCAACGGGTTGTTTCAGCGGGTGGACGCACATGAGTTTATCGCGTCGCCCTATGCGCGCGAGAGGGGTTCCGCCAAGCCGCCGGGCTGGCTGTTTCTACCCACGCGCAATATGATTGACGAGGAAACTGAGAACAGCTTTGTTGACGTGCTTTACGATATCATTGGCGTACCAGAAGGAGACCTAAGGCTGACGTGGTCGTGGGAATACATCGCAGCGCAGTTTTTACTGCCCAGCTTGCACGAAGTGATTGAAATCCACTGTGATGTTCCGCTATCGCTATTTCAATACCTGGAAGGAGTGCTGGAAATCCCAATTGGAGATGGGAACCAACTGTGGCTGGCAATTGATGACGGGACGGTGTCATTCGAAGATGTCTGGGCAAGAGTGATTGAATATCTTTATGACTCAGTGTATCCCGTTTGCCCTATTGACGCTTTTACGCCTAATGTGCAACTTGTTCTGTTAGCGATTGAACATAATCTGCTGGAAATAAACGGCTCCGCCTATTTCCGTGACTTTGCGCTCCCCCAGTACCAGCCGCCCACTACAGGCCAACGGACCTTTACCGTTATTGTGCCGCAGCAAGGCGAACTATGCGTTGCATTTCGTCTAAACCCCAATGCGCCGGATTCTTTCACGCCTGTCCTTGATGAGTTTGGCGATCCAGTTGTTGATGGAATGGGAAACCCGCTCTTTGATCCGCGCACCATAGCCATCAACTTCTTCGATTTCAGTCAGGAACCAAGCCACGAATATGTGGAACTCGTGAATGTGACGGACGAGGAAGTGGACGTGGGCGGCTGGACGCTCGAGGTGGGCATTCCCGATCCGCCGGGCGCCGCCCACGACCCGTACATGAAAGACCCGTACAAGAGCGTATGGCGCATCCCGGACAACACGCGCATTGCGCCCCAGGGCCATCTGCTGCTGGGCTTTGATGTGTTTGACGGCTTTCGCGGCGCGGACCAGCCCATCTTCGAGGGACAGCCTGTTCAAGGGCCGCTGGTAGGCAATAATGGCATGGGCCTGGCCGCCTTCGGATTCCGTGACGGTTCGGATGATCGCGCCGACGGTGATTTCAGCGGGTTGCGTTATGTCACCGAGCCGCCCATTGGCTGGGCGCCGCTTGTCCCGGAGATGTACTACGCTCATGGCGATCCGAAATACGGAAGCTACGCCGACCCGGAGGGCACGGGCAGTGTGTTCCGGCGCTTGTTCACGGATTACATAGACAACACCGGAGACGGGTTGTCTTCGGCGTTGCATGTGCTGGTGGATGAGGACGACCCAGGCGCTCTCATGTTTAACCCGGAAATGGACACGGACAATGTGCTCGAGGAATACCGCACCCACGGCGACGGCGGCGTCATCCCGCCGTGGTCGCGCATTGTGCAGATGCAGAACCTGCAATTGTGGATGGATGGCTGGGACGGCTTCGACTATCCTGAAAGCGCCTACCCCTATCGTGAACGGGATCTGAAGACTACGGCCGACATCACC
>SLFT01000166.1 GCA_007124105.1 Candidatus Hydrogenedentota bacterium
GAGATGCGCGTACCCAGCGACCGTTATTATGGATGCCAGACAGCGCGTTCGCTGGAAAACTTCAACATTGGCGCCGAACGCATGCCCATTGAAGTAATTCACGCGCTGGGTATGGTCAAGAAAGCGGCTGCCATTGTAAACCACCAGTCTGGGTTGTTGCCGGACACGGTCGCGGGCGCCATCATTGCTGCGGCGGATGAGGTGATGTCCGGCGTATTGGACGCCCATTTCCCCCTATCCCTCTGGCAGACGGGCAGCGGCACGCAAACGAACATGAACGTGAACGAGGTTATTGCGAACCGCGCCATTGAGATGCTTGGCGGGACACTGGGCTCGAAATCGCCGGTCCACCCCAATGACCATGTAAATATGGGCCAGTCATCGAACGACGTGTTTCCCACGGCCATGTATATTGCGACAATGCTGGAGATTCACCAACGCCTGCTGCCGGCGCTGGAGACCATGCACTCGGTTCTCGCGAAAAAGACGGAGTCCTTCAAGGACATCGTCAAAATCGGGCGCACCCATCTGATGGACGCCACGCCGCTTACCCTGGGTCAAGAATTCTCAGGCTATGTTCAGCAAATCGAAAACAGCCTTGGACGGGTAAAGCATACCCTGCCCATGTTGCAACAGCTCGCGATCGGCGGTACGGCGGTGGGCACCGGTCTTAACACAACATCGGATTTTGCGGCTTCGGTGACTACAGCCATTACCGAGATGACCGGTGTGTATTTTATCCCGGCGTCCAATGCCTTCGAGGCGCTGGCAGCGCATGACGCGTTGGTAATGGCTCACGGCGCGCTGAAAACGGTGGCGGTCGGATTCATGAAAATCGCGAACGATATTCGATGGCTGGCGAGTGGCCCGCGCTGCGGCATCAGCGAGTTGCTCTTGCCGGAAAACGAGCCGGGCTCATCCATCATGCCTGGCAAAGTGAACCCGACCCAATGCGAGGCGCTCACCATGATCGCTGCCCAGGTGATGGGCAACGACGTGACAATCAACATTGCGGGCGCGTCCGGCAACTTTGAATTGAACGTGTTTAAGCCGGTCATGATTTATAATATACTGCAATCCATACGACTGCTGGCCGACGGCGCGAACGCGTTCACGGAGAAGTGTCTGGCGGGCGTCAAAGCGAACGAGGAACGCATCCGCGCCCATCTGGATAACTCGTTGATGCTCGTGACCGCGCTCAACAGCGAAATAGGCTACGACAACGCCGCAAAAATCGCCCGCTACGCCCATGAAAACAACACCGCACTCCGTGAGGCCGCCGTTGCTCTCGGATTGCTTTCCGCCGAAAAGTTTGACGCCATAGTCAGACCTGAAAACATGTTGGGACCGCAGGCATAACCTCTTTGTTGTGGTTCCCGACTTTTGAGTAACCCACCCCTGTTGGGCGTATAATGTACCAGGGGCATATTAATGAGAACACAAAACCGGCGCGGAATGTATTTTTTACCGCGACAGAGGATAATCAATGAACGCATCCCACTCCGAATTCAAGCGCGTACTCGTGACCAGCGCGCTTCCTTACGCCAATGGTTATATCCATTTGGGCCATATAGCGGGCGCCTATTTGCCCGCCGATATCTATGTGCGCTACATGCGGCTGCGCGGCGTGAAAACGCTGTATGTAGGCGGCTCGGACGAACATGGCGTACCCATTACATTGACCGCGCTCAAGGAAGGGGTAACCCCCAAGGAGGTGATTGATCGCTATCACACGGCCAATGCGGAAGCCTTTCAACGCCTGGGCATTTCCTACGATATTTACGGGCGTACCTCGTGGCCGTTACATGCGGACACCACCCAGCAGTTTTTCAAGACCCTGGACGCAAGCGGTTATATCCATACCGAAGAAATGGAATTGTGGTACTCGCCGCAGCTTGAGCGTTTTCTGCCCGACCGGTATGTAAAAGGCGTGTGCCCGAAATGCGGCTATACCGACGCGAACGGCGACGAATGCGAGCGGTGCGGCGCCCAGTACGCCGCCCATGAACTGCTCGAGCCGAGGGCCAATATCCCCGGCGATGCGTCCGCGCCAGAATTACGAACGTCAAGTCACTGGTTTCTCGATTTACCGAAGTTTGAAGCGGAACTGAAGACATGGCTGGACAGTCACCCTGAATGGCGCGCCAATGTGAAGGGGATCGCTTATGGCTGGGTCAATGATCTGCGCACCCGCTGCATCACCCGCGATACCGATTGGGGCGTTCCCATTCCCGTTGACGATCCGGACGCCGCCGCCAAACGCATTTATGTATGGTTTGACGCGCCCATCGGCTATGTCACCAACACGCGGCAATGGGCGCTGGACAAACTGAACGACGAACAGGGCTGGGAGGTCTGGTGGAAAGACGCCGCGACGCGCATGATTCATTTTATCGGCAAGGACAATGTCCCCTTCCATGCCGTTATTTTCCCGGCCATGC
Source organism: Candidatus Hydrogenedentota bacterium (assembly GCA_007124105.1). Lineage (GTDB taxonomy): Bacteria > Hydrogenedentota > Hydrogenedentia > Hydrogenedentales > CAITNO01 > SLFT01. The sequence continues at coordinate 2,442 of SLFT01000166.1, forward strand.
TCATGGGCCAGAAGGACTATATCCTTGCGGACAACGTTGTGGGCAACGAGTACCTCAATATCTTCAACCGGCGCACCGGCCAGTCGGAAAAGGGATCGAAATCGCGGGGCAACATGATAAGTGTACGCTGGGCGGTAGAACAGATGCCCGTGGACGCTATCCGCTATTATTTGTGCGCCATTGCCCCTGAAAGCAAGGATTCCGATTTCGACTGGGACGAGTTCATGAACCGCTACAATGGCGAACTATGTGATGTGGTGGGCAATTTCGTACATCGGTGCCTGACTATGACGGTGAAAAATTTTGACGGCTGTGTGCCGCCTGCGGCTGCTCTTGAAGCGGCCGACCAAGAATTGCTGGCGGCGATTCCACAACAGATGGATGCCATTGCCGAGTCGCTGGAAGGGTTCAGGTTTCGGCAGGCCATCGAACGGTTCATCGAACTTGGCCGCAAGGCGAACGTCTATTTCGACGCCATGAAACCCTGGGTGACGCGCAAGACTGACCTCGAACGCACGGGCACGACCCTGTATGTGTGTTGCCAGATGGTTAAGGCGCTGTGCTTCGCCATGACGCCCTTTCTCCCGGAAGGCGCCGCAGCGTTGGCGGATACCTTACACCTTGCGCTGCCGCAAAACGGCCCGGACGGCGGCGACGACGGCTGGCGGGAAGCGACAACGCCACTGCCGGCGGGCAGCCCCATAAAGCCGCCAAAAGCGCTATTCCCGAAGTTTGACAAAGACCGCATAGCTGAACTGGCCGAAGCTCACGAACGCGGCGACGCATTTTAACAGCCCCGCGACGAAAACACCCCCGAAAGCAAACCGCCGCACTGGGTATACACCGGCGGTGGAACCGCAGCGTTGCGAGTGCGCTGTTCATCTGTGTTAAAAACAAATAAGCAAATCATTTTCGTGTAAATCCATGGTAAAAAACGGACGCGGGATGAACCCTGATGGACACGGATGTTTGCTTGGCGTATGTTTCTATACGGCCTTATTGCTCTCGAACAAGTTTGTGTATCAGGTCATAAGCGAATACCAGTTCATCCAAGCTGCAGTGGTCTTGTATGAAGTGGGTGGTGCAATAGAGCAGGCCGCCGTCCTTGAACATGCCAAGTACGCGCCGTATGGAGGCCTCGAGTGCATCGTAATTTCCGAAGCCGATGGTGTTTTGAACATCGAGGCCACCCATGACCGTGAATTTCTCGCGGTAGCCGTCGCGGAACATGTCCAGGCTCATACCGGCGGATTCTTGCCACGGATGCACCACATCGTAGCCCAGTTCCATGACGCCGTCTACCACGTTGTTGATGTTGCCGTCGCTGTGCAGACTGAGAAATGCGCCGCGTTCTTTGACCGCCTCGGCGGTGATCTTATGGTATGGGAAAATCATCTCGCGCCAGGTGGGCAGGCTGAACATAAGACTATGTTGCGCGCCCCAGTCGTCAGAAACATGAATCATGTCCACGCCCAAATCCAGACAGTTCATGGCGAAACGAAGATTCCAGTCCGCCTGTTTCTGATAAACCCGCTTCAGTTCCTCGGGATACATCATCAGATACATGAGGTGGTTTTCAATGCCGAAGGCGTCGTTCAATGCTTCAAAGATGCCGGGCGTCTGTACATAGACGAATCGTTCGCGTTCGTTTTTGTGATGCTGGATTTGAGCCCGGATATCGTCGTAGGCGTTCAGGGCGTCCGGGTCGGTGTACGGAATGTCGCAGGCAGTCGCGGGATCAATTGTCCCGCCATTGGCCGCGCGCGCCGCGCTGAGCGTTTCTGGCGCGATGGCGGGCGGCCCGCCGAACAGATGGGCGAAGTCGAATTCGTATGCGTCTTCAAAGGCGGCAAGAGAGCCAAACGCGTCGGTTATCATCCCGCTCAGATTGGCCCATACCCAACTGTAAACAGGGACGCGGTCTGGGGGTTCATGGCGTATTACGGCGGTTACGCGTTCTCGGGAATTCATGCGGGTTCCTTTCTTAGTCGGCAGGGGGCTTATTGTAGCCATGCCGACGGGATAATGCAATTATGCGTTGTGGCCGGGTATCTTTCGGGAACTTTTGGGGCGCTGAAGTTATGTAAAAGAATATAGATTATGCAGGTGTGATCTGTCTGCTGATAGTACCGTTGACATCTGGCGTCAATGCGCCGGAAGTGTTGTGACGGGCGGGGGGCTGTAATGTACTTATGAGTAACTACGCGTTATAATGAAGTCGTGCATCTATGTTCTCGATATAAAACGATAGAAATGACGACGTTGACAATAGTCTTGATGGAAAATAAGATGGGCCGTTAACAACGCCCTTGCCAGGAGAGTAATTTATGTTGAAGATGCATGTGTGTATGATGTGGGGCATTATCGGGACAGTTGTTATCGCAGGGCTGTTGGGATGTACGCCGAAATATACGCTTGAGATTGATAGTGAACCTGGGGAAGGGGGAACCGTACGCCCCGATCCGGCGCCCGAGCAGGACAAATATCGGCGCGGTACATCCATTGCCCTTGAGGCGGTGGCCGCCTCTGACTATCGCTTTGTTGCCTGGGGCGGCGACCTGGCCGAGTTGGTGGACGATGTGGCCGCGAATCCTGTGGCTTTCGATATCCAGCAGGATATGCGCGTTGTCGCTCGGTTCGAGACGATCCCCGAGCCGGAATACGGACTCAATATCATTGTGGAGCCGGCGGAAGGCGGCGCAGTGACGGCGACGCCGGACCAGGAACGCTATCCCAGCGGCACAACCCTTACGCTTGAGGCGTTGCCCGCTGAGGGCTATCAGTTTTCCGCATGGGAGGGCGACCTGGTGGCCGTGGTGGATGATACGACGGCGCCAACGATTGAATTTCCCATAGAGAAGGATATGCGCATTGTCGCCCGGTTTACGCCAATACCGCAATACACCCTCACGGCAGCATCCGAGCCGGCGGGTACAGGGGATGTGCTGGTGTCGCCAGACCAGGAACGCTATTATCAGGGCACAGCGATTACGCTTGAAGCGATGCCTTCGGACAGTTATGAATTTGAAGGGTGGGCCGGCGATCTGGTTGGCATGGTGGACGACGTCACCGTGAATCCAATCGAAATTATCATTGGGCAGGATATGCATGTGATTGGCCGCTTCGCCAGAATCTCCGGCGAAGGCCCGACCGAGGGCACACACGAGCTGATAGGCGAACCCGACGATTGTTACGACTATACCCGGCCCATGAAATATGAGCGAGATTGGAGCGGCATGCCTATATCAACGGCCTATTTGGTAGAAGAAATGACTTCGCAATGCTGGAATCCCGACGATGCCGTTTACGAGGGCTATATTGAATGGACACATCCCGTCACTATTATCGTGCCCACGAACAGGGTAAGCGACACGGCCATGTTGTTCATTGACGGCGGCAGCCGCAACTCAACGCCTCAAGTGGAAGAGGCGTTGGAATACCTCGC
>SLFT01000528.1 GCA_007124105.1 Candidatus Hydrogenedentota bacterium
CCTGCAAATCTTACGCCATCTCAGCCACTTTGCTTGCCCGCCGACTTCGACGTGTCCCGACACGCTGTCAGCCGGCGGCCTGCGCAAAATGGCTGATCTGACGCAATCTTCGCAGGCTCACAACGAAACCTGGTGAAATATCCGGGCTAAACTACCGACTACCTATAGACATGATAGTACCGAAATCCAGATACGCAGTCAAGAGAACATCGCCGGGTACGGTTGTCCCCCAGAGCAATCAGAGGCGGCAAAGTACTCTTTGGGGGCGATGCGTTGTTAGACTAAGCTGCTGCGCCTTATTTAACAATAAGCATACGCGTATAGCAACGTCTTTGTTTGGCGCGCGCACAACGCCGGCGTTCTCGCGCGGGCGGTTTACCGCCTCCGCTACAAACGATTAATGGCAGCCTCTTCTTCATTCATTTTTCGGAGAATCTTTGTGATTGACAGCGCCGGAGCCGAAACTGGAATGACCCCCCCCGGCATTTCCATTTCGAGCAGGGTTGGTCGGTCCGCTGTGGCGATCAAGATCATGCGCTCGGCATTTTTTGAACAAGCCGCCTTGTGCAAAGCGCAAGCCGCTTCTCCAATTGTCTCGCCGTGCCGCTGCACCCTTACCGGTATTGGAATACCCTTGAATGTGGCTTCTAAAAGTGCGTCAATGCCTTTGTTTCGCTGAACCGGTGTATGCGGAATCCCGTTGAGCAAAGACAGGGCTTCATCGTCTGCGTTCCGGTATGAATCAACCCCGTTCTTCAATAAATTCGAGTCCGTTTTCACTGGCTCGGCCAGTCGTTGGCGCGTAAGTTCAACAGCTTCCTTGGAAATGTCAATACCAATTGCCGATCGACCGAGCAAGGAAGCCGCAACCAGGGTTGTGCCACTGCCACAAAAGGGATCAAGTACCAGGTCTCCCTCGTCAGTTGCCAGGCGAACTATTCGCTCAAGAAGCACTATGGGCTTCTGTGTTGGATACCCCGTTCTTTCGTTGGCTTTTGGGTTGAGAAAAGGGATTTCCCACACATCACTTAACGGCACGCCTCGCTTGGCGCCCGCAAAGACAATTTTACCGTTCTTATCTCGGGCATACACCGACTTGTTGGCGGAATCGCGACTACGCCTTTGCAGGATCTGATCGACATTTGTTGTGGGCGAATAGTCAGTAAGCAGCTTATTAAATTTGAAGTCCCGGCCCTTGGTGTAGAACAGGATTGTCTGGTGGGCTGGGAGAAGCTTGCGCGCTGCATTCGACCACCTCTTGTAGGTCCAGATAATTTCAGACTGGAAACGCTGTTCACCAAACACGTCATCCAGAAGAAGCCTGGCAATATAGGAGGCTGTTTTGTCGCAGTGAAAAAATATCGATCCTGTGGGCTTCAGGACACGATGGATTTCCACGAGACGGTCGAAGAGAAACGTTGCGTACTCAGAAATGGAGCGCCACCGGTCGTCAAACGAGAACTGCTTGCTGCGATCCCGGGTCGCCAATGTTTGCTTACGCCGAGTGAAGAAAGGGGGATCAAGGTAGGCCAGATCAAACATGGCATCGGGCCATGATCGAAGTATCTCTCCGCAGTCTCCCTGGTGAACGTCAGTCTTCATTGGTCTTCACATTCTCATCCGCCAACCCCCGGAGGATGGCCAAAAGATCAACGCCTGTTCGTTCCTTGACGAATTTCCAGGCGGCGTCACCGAAATGATACTCACCATCAAGCCCCTCGTACAGGGTCTGAAGCGTCCGCTGAATACGAATGGCTTGTTCTCGATTTGGGTAATAGAACATCACCCGAATCGGATTAAATCCCGCATTCTTGACCGCCTTGAGACGGGTATGCTCCTTGGTGATGTGATCCCCGTCGGTCGTGGCGTCACGCCATTTGATCTCGATGGCGTCAGAGTCCACAACGCAGTCAATCTCAAAAATCTTTGGGCGCGCTCCTTCGGTATTCGGGATACGTTGCGATGAGGATGCTGGATACTTCGTCTTGAAGCAAAGTTTGGTGGCTTCTTCGAGAAAAGTTCCAGTATACTTATACAGGAAACGTCCTTTGTTTTGGTAGATGTCGATCAGTTCACCCTCTTGATCAGTTATGCCCAGTACCTTGTAGATCAGTTGGTGAGAAGTGTCGTCCGATTTCATCCGGGCTACCCGCTCATCAATCTTCGCCTTGAGTTCAGATGCGTATTTTACTGCCAGGGCCCTGATCTCTTCCTGTATCTCCATAACCGTGCCAACTTTGTGCTTTGTTCATCCAACAATAGGTATACAGTCTACTCAAACGACAAAGCAGACTGTTGCTTTCTGTATCGGCGCGAGCGTACGGCGCCCACATCGTCAACCAGAGGAACCGTATGTGCATAATACTACAACCACAATTGATAATCAAACAGAGTGTATACTACCCAAATCGCTGTGTTAAATGCGCAACGACATGCTGGCGCATTGGACTGTTCGGCATATCTCATCAGGTTTCTGTTACGCCTGCAAATCTTACGCCATATCAGCCACTTTGCTTGCCCGCCGACTTCGACATGTCCCAACACGCTGTCAGCCGGCGGCCTGCGCAGAGCGTCTTTTCTCTCGTTCCCAAATTCCCATTGGGGAACGCACTCTCTCTTGAAGTTCTACTTCCTCTCTACATACTTGTGTCATCTGTCAGCACTGCCCAGGAGACGCTTTCTGCACGCGACAAGGATGTCGCTTCTACGAACATCGTAGAAGCGTCTGACAGTCTTTTGCAGGCTTACTTTGTCACTTACAGGTGCCTGTCACCTGTTTCATACTTGATTACTTGCGCGCCATTCCGTACACTTGGCCACAGAATTACTGATAAAAAGGAGAGTACTGTTATGCTACGCATTGTATTTTGTTTTGTGCTGACGGCGTCTGTCACGGCTGCTGTGGGCGGCGCGGCGCCGGTTGCTATTGATCTTTCGGCGGGGTCGGTACTGTTGGCGGTTGACGATCCCACAACGCCGATGAACACCGCCGCGCGCGTTCTTGTGGAAGAGGTAGAGCGGCGCACCGGATTGCAGTGGCCGCTGGTTTCCGCAGACCCGGATGCTGCCGCGCTAATAACGCTGTCTCTTGACGAGGGGTTGCCCGATGAGGGATTTCGGATTGTCGTGTCCGAAACGGACGTGTCCATTGCCGGCGCGGACGCGCGGGGGCTTCTGTTCGGCGTGGGGCATTTTTTGCGTCATCTGCTGTGGAGCGACGAAGAAGCGCGGTATACGCAGCACAAAGCGGTCATCGCCTCCGCGCCCGCCTATCCCATCCGCGGCCATCAGCTGGGCTACCGGTATCAAGCCAACTCGTATGACGCCTGGGACGATGCCCAGTACGAACAATACATCCGCGAGCTGGCCTTGTTCGGAACAAACAGCATCGAAAACATCCCGTTTCAGGACGAGCGCGAAAGCCCTCACATGCCCTTGGACCGGCGCGCCATGAACCGACGCATGAGCGAGATATGCGCGGAATACGGACTGGACTACTGGGTGTGGACGCCGGCGGTCTTCGATCTGTCTGATGCGGCAAAGCGCGCCGCTCACTTGGACGAGCACGAGCAATTATACGCCGACTGCCCCGAGTTAACCGCCGTTTTCTTCCCCGGCGGCGATCCGGGCGCCAATCCGCCCGAACTGGTGCTGCCGTTTATGGAAGAACTCGCCGAACGTCTGCGCCGCCATCACCCTGAAGGAAAAGTATGGTTGTCGTTACAATGGTTCAACGCGGAACAATGCGAGGATATTTATACCTGGATAGAAACCGAACAACCGGAATGGTTCGGCGGACTGGTGGCGGGGCCTGGCAGTCCTGCCGTGCCCGAGACACGGGCGCGGTTGACCAAGGCCTACCCGTTGCGCCATTATCCCGACATCACGCATACCGTCCGTTGCCAATATCCCGTGCCCTGGTGGGACCCCGCCTATGCGGTCACCCTTGGGCGGGAACCGATCAATCCCCAACCTGTTTTTTACGCCTTTATCCACAATACCTTCGCGCCCTATACCGACGGATTCATCTCGTATTCCGACGGCATGAACGACAACGTAAACAAGGCGGTCTGGTCGTTGCGCGGCTGGAATCCTGATTATGACGTTCGCGCCATACTTGTGGAATACGCGCGCCTGTTCTTCGGCCCGGAACTGGCCGAACGCACCGCCGACGCCATCCTCGCCCTCGAAAAAAACTGGGAAGGACCGCTGGCGGAAAATGGCGGCGTCTCGGCAACGCTGGCGTTGTGGCAACAACTGGAAGGGGACGCACCCGCGCTGGCGGATAACTGGCGTTGGCAATCGCTGCTGGTACGCGCTTATTACGACGCCTACACCCGTTATCGGTTACTCTATGAAACAGCCCTTGAAGAAGAAGCCAACGCCCTGCTGGCGCAGGCGGATGCACTCGGCGCGGAGACGGCCATGACCCGGGCCCTCGAGATGCTGAACCGGGCGGAAACAGCCCCGCGTAAAGCTGAACTGCGCGCTCGTATTGTGGCGTTATTTGACGACCTGTTCCATTCCATCGGCCTGCAGTCAAGCGTTGATAAGTATCAGGCCTGCGGCTACGAGCGGGGATGCAGCCTCGACTTCCTGGATTATCCTCTGAACAACCGCTGGTGGCTCGAAGACCAGTTCACAGACGTGCGGACGCTGTCCGACGAAGCGGAACGTGTTGAAGCGCTGCAACGGTATGCCACATGGGCCGACCCGGGCCCAGGTTCGTATTACGACAATATCGGTCATGTCGGACATTCGCCCCATGTCTTGCGTCCAGAGGGTCTGAACACCGATCCGCTCATGCAACGGAACATCAACCCCGGCGCCTGGTGGTGGGATGACGGGTTCAGCCGCCAACGCCTGTCTTGGCAGACAACCATGATCTTCCCGTTAACCCTGGTTTACGATGGCCTTGACCGCAACGCGCGGTATGCGCTGCGCATGAAAGGCTACGGCGAGGCGCGCCCGCGCGCGAACGGCGTGGCGCTCATCCCCTCCTTATATGAACCGGAAACAAAGGAGTTTCCCATCCCCGCCGCGCTCAGCGCCGACGGCGCGCTAACCATTGTTTTCGACCCGATTGACGAGTCCGAGTTGAACTGGCGTGAACATTCGCGGGTCGCGGAGGCATGGCTGTTAAAACAGTGATGTCGGTATGTAAAAGGAATATGCGCGTTCCGGACTGACGTCCCAAGTCATTGCCCCCTATCACGTCAAGACAGATACCTGCCGCGATGGAACCCGGCTGAACCATACAGGTCAATATCCGTCATATAGAGGCATGCCGCTCAGAATGGCCTCGATTTCCGAGGTGAGTTCCGGTTGGATTGTGATCGCTTCGTCGAAATACAGGTGGGCCTGGACGATATCGCCCAGCGCCAGCAGCGCCTGACCGGTCTGCGCGGCGGCCATTGCGGCAGCGGGACGCCACGCGTCCACTTCGGCCAGTTGTTTTAGTGGAGCAAGCACGTTCACCGCTTCCACATATTCGCCCGACTGGAGCAACACCCGTCCCAGCGACAGACGCGCTTCAATATCGTCGCCGGTAAATATCCCTTGTTCCGCACCCGTAGCGGCGCGTTCTTGGGCGCGCAATTCGAGATAACGCTCGTAATGTCTGCGCGCGCCGGCGTAATTCCCTTTGAGGTTGTCGTAGGTAACAGCCAGATTGTGATGGACCCGCGTTGTGTTCGGATTCTGTTTTAAGGTGGCGCGGAAAAGCCGTTCGTTATTGTTCCAGTCGCGATTACGTTGCGCCGTCATGGCGGTAAAAACAATACACAACAGGAACACGGCGGCCACGGCAGCCCTTCGACGCGCCGGGGCGCTATTGCATAATCGCCAGAGCATTTCCAGTAACGCCCACCAGA
>SLFT01000075.1 GCA_007124105.1 Candidatus Hydrogenedentota bacterium
GCATGTCTGGAGAACTCATACATGCGTCGGGCAATCTTGTCACGTATTATTTCCAGCAATGTCATAATCATCCTTTGGCAGGCGTTTGACTTTTCTTCTCCGCGAACCGAAAAGGTTCGCAGAGAATTCAATTATAATTTATTCATAATGCGTTTTACACACTTGATCAGGGCGGGTTCATGGAAATTAATGTTCAATCGCAATCTTTTGTCAGACAACCGCAGATAGGTCAAGGTCTTTGCATGGCCCATGGCGGTCATGGCTTCTTTCGCTTTCACATCCACAACGACGGTGTCCGTTACCAGCAAATCCAGCCGCAACCGCGCGTAGAGCTATTAACTTTTCCGATCATGGCAATGGGTCCAACCGCTGTCGTCATACATTTTTGCAGCGCATCAATGGTTTCCGGCAGCAGGCGCGGCGGTTCACTCCAACGGTCACAAGTGTGTTTTCGGTTTCGACCGCCTGTAGGTTTGCCCTCCTGCTCCCCTTTCTCCCCTCAAATTCGTTATACTAAGCGTGGATGTGAATAAAACAAGTGTATTCGCGTCTATACCAGACAACGGTTATGCGTTGTTTCATGAAAGTGTGCGTGATGGTACGCCAGTCTTTGTGGCCAGACCCGTGATAAGGAGTAACAAATCAATGAAGAAATACACAGCCTTTTGCGCGGCGGCGTTGCTTGCGGTAGCGTTGGGATGCGTCATTCGCACCGAGCATAAGATTGACGCCCATATAACGCTTGATATACGGCACATTGCCGACCAGGCCGAGAGCGTTCTGGATTTTGTTGAAGGCAAGACAGACGATCTACCCGGCATGGAGAGCGTTTCTGAACCGGTGTCCCACAGACTGGATTTTTTGAACGCCTTAAGTCCGATCCAAACGGCCCATGCAGCCTCTCTAAAAGAGACTACCTCGCCGCGGGTACGCGAAATTGCCACAAGCATGCGCGAACGCAACCCGCAGATAGAAACGCTGAAACAGCAGGGTTGCCTGGGCGAAACCAATCGCGGTTATGTGGAGTTGCGTGATTGCGCCGCCTTGCAGGAAGCAGGCAAGCGCAATGAAGCGCAGCAACTGGTTGCCGACGAGAACAAGGACCGTAAAGCCCTGTACGCGGAGATTGCGCGCCTGAACCGCGAAACACCCGAAATCACGGTGGCGAAGGTTGAGTCCATCTATGCGGTAGAGCGCTTAAGCCGCGCCCGCTCGGGCCAGATTTTTCAACTGCCGCCCCCGGGCGACGAATTCGACGCTGTCAAAACCTCCGCCCTCGGTCGCGCCCTGGGCGACAAATGCGTACCCAACGCATGGATAACCATACCGTAACGCACAGATAACGATACGCGGGCTAGAACGTCATATCGTAATGATACACGCCCTCACGCAGCTGGCTGTTTACCGTAAGCCCTGAATTGTTGAACACGGACTGCATGGCCTTGTTCTCGTCCAGAACTTCGGCGGTAAATCCCGCGATGCCGTTTTTCTTGGCAATGGTGCAAAGATGTTTGAATAGAAATGATCCGATGTGGCGGTGCTGGTATTTGTCCAGCACCACAAACGCAACTTCGGCGCGGTTGGTGCTCATGTCCAGATAATAGCCGCCAATAGCGACAATGGTATCGCCGTCCGCCTCGGAGATTGTGGCTACGATGGACACTTCATTGCGGTGGTCAATGTACACAAACTGCTGTACCTGTTTGCGAGGCACCCATTTCATGCGGGCCATGAAGCGCGTATACAAAGACTGCTTTGACAGGGCATGGAACAGTTCACGCACCTTGGGCTCGTCCGTGGGATGGATGGGCCGCACGGTCAGTTGCGTACCGTTGTTTAACAGGAAGGTGGTGCGCGTCTCCTTCGGGCCAACGGTTATCTTGCCGCTGTAATCCGCGAGATCGGCGCGCACATACTTGTATTCGATGGCGTCCTTGAGCAGTTGTTCGCGATAATCAGGGTGTGCGATGCTGATCAACGCCAGGGCGCGTTCTTGAATGGTCTTGCCGTGCAAATACGCCACACCGTATTCAGTGACCACATAATGCACGTCTCCACGCGTGGTCACCACGCCCGCGCCAGGGGTCAACGTACTCACGATACGCGATTTTTCACCGCGCGCCGTACTGTGCAACGCGATAATTGCCTTGCCGTCTTCCGAGCGCGCCGCTCCTCGATTGAAATCCAGCTGCCCGCCAATGCCGGAATAGAACTGATAACCGATGCTGTCGGCGCATACCTGGCCGGTCAGGTCCACCTCGAGCGCCACATTGATGGCAACCATTTTGTTTTGACGGGAGATAATGAAGGGGTCATTGACATATTCGGTGGGATAGAAGGAGAACAAGGGGTTGTTGTCAATAAAGTCGTAGAGCCGCTGTGTACCCATCACGAAGCTGGCCACAATTTTACCGCGGTCCATGGACTTCAACGCGCCGGTGATAACGCCCGCCTCCACAAGCGGAATAATCGAGTCGGTCAGCATTTCCGTGTGAATGCCGATATCCTTCTTCTTCAACAGAAACGGCGCAACCGCCTGCGGAACGCGACCGATGCCCAATTGGACGGTAGCCCCATCTTCGACCAGGCCGCCCAGATACTCGCCGATTTCCTCCGTACCCGGCCGGTCATCAGGGGGCATGTTTTCGATAATAGGCACATCCACCGGCGTCAGATAATCTATATCGTACACATGCAACATGGAATCGCCCAGTGTGCGCGGCATTCGCTGGTTCACCTGGGCGATGACCAGGCGCGCGTTTTCAGCGGCGCTCTTGACAATATCCACAGAAACGCCCAGGCTGCACATACCGTTTTCATCGGGCGGCGTTGTCTGTATCAGCGCCACGTCCAGCGGCATCCGGCCCGACTTGAACAGGCGCGGGATATCCGACAGGAAAATGGGGGTATAATCGCCCATGCCCTGCTGAATAATGTCGCGCACATTCTGTGAGATAAAGAAGCTGTTAACCGGAAAACAGTTGGACAGTTCCCTGGTGGCGTAGGGCGCGTCGCCACGCGTAAGCAGTTGTATGATCTCGATGTCGGTGAGTTCGCGCGCGCGCGCGACCAGCGCCTTCACCAGCGCTACCGGGGTAGCGCATCCTGTGCCAAGGAACACGCTCTGTCCTGGCTGAATCTGCGCTACCGCCTCTTCGGCGGTCACCACCATTTCCGCATAGTCTGTCTGCCAGGTAGGGTTGTAACTGATCTTCTTTTCTGTCATAAATCGTTATACTCCTGAAAGAATCATGCGCGCATCGGCCACGACCGGTTGTGTGCCCACGCCCCCCACGATGAAGGGGTTGATGTCCATCTCTTCGATTTGCGGAAAGTCCGTCACCAGCTGGCTGATCCGCTGCAACGCGGCGGCGATAACGTTAAGATCAACACCCGCTTCGCCGCGGGCGCCGCGCAACAACGCATAAGACCGGGTACTCTCAAGCATTTGCAGCGCTTCCTGATGTGTCAATGGCGCCAAATAGAAACTCACGTCCTTCATCACTTCTACAAAAATGCCGCCCAGGCCGAACATAAGCATGGGGCCGAATTGCGGGTCGCGATGCATTCCCAGAATGACCTCGCGGCCCGACGCGCTCATCTTTTCAATAAGCACGCCGCGCAACTTGGCCGTGGGCGCTTTGCGACCAATGCGCAACATCATGAGATCGTAAGCGTCCATCACTTCCGACGCTCTGGAAAGGTTCAGCTTGACGCCGCCGAAATCCGATTTATGCAAGATGTCCGGCGACACAATCTTCATGGCCACGGGATAGCCGATGCGCTCTGCAACAGCGATGGCGTCCTCGCCACTGCGCGCGAGCCGACCTGGCGGCACATTAAAATCATAAGCGCGCAGAATCTCCTTGGCCTCCACTTCACCCACTTCGGGACGCCCCGCCCGCACCTGCCGCGACAGGACGCGCTCGACCCGGTGGCGGTTCACCGGGAACCGCGCCACAACACGTGGAGGGCGGCTCAGCCAGGCCGCGTAATCCACCATCGCCTTGAGCGCCCCAACAGCGCGTTCGGGTGAAGGATAGTCGGGTACATTTGCCGCCACAAATTTGGCGCGCGCATTGGCCACCTGCGCGCCGCCCATGAAAGAGACCAGTACCGGCTTCTCGCCCGTGGCCGCGGCAATAATAGCATCCGCGGTGGCATCTGGGTCGGACATGGCTTGGGGCGTTAAAATTACAATCACGGCGTCTATTGTCGGGTCCGACAATGTTTTTTCCAATGCCATTGCGTATCGGGCAGGATCGGCGTCGCCCAATACATCTATCGGGTTTCCCACGCTTGCCGCCGCCGGCAATTGCGCGGCCATTGCCTCGGCTATCTCGGCCGTGGGCGCGTCCAAATTCATGTCCAATGTTTCAACGGCGTCGGCGGCCATGATGCCGGGGCCGCCCGCATTGGTGATTACCGCCACGCGGTTGCCCTTTGGCAGAGGCTGCATTGCGAGGGCCGCGGCAAAATCAAAGAGCGACTCGAAGTCGTCCGTGCGCACCACGCCCGCGCGCTTGAAAGCGGCGCCATAAGCGATATCCGCGCCCGCGAGGCTGCCCGTGTGCGAGGAAGCCGCCTTGCCCCCGGCCGCTGTGGTGCCCGCCTTCAGTATAACCACGGGCGTGTTGCGCGACACTTCTTCAGCCACGCGAATGAATTCCGGGCCGTTGTCAATACTTTCGAGGTAGGCCGCAATCACCCGGGTCTGTTCGTCCTTCGCCAGCGCCTGCAATAAGTCCGTCTCGCACAGGTCCGCCTTGTTGCCAATGCTGATCAACTTCGCCAAACCCACGCCGCGGCCTTCCGCCCAGTCGAGAATAGCGGTGCAGAGCGCGCCCGATTGCGACAGCACCGAAATGGCGCCCGCCTTGGGCATCTGCGCGGCAAAAGAGGCATTCATGTCGTTTTCAGTGTTTATAAGACCCAGACAATTGGGCCCAAGCAAACGGATGCGGTGCTTGCGGCAGAAACCGGCCGCCTCTTTTTCAAGCGTTGCGCCGGCCTCGCCAACCTCTTTGAAGCCAGCGGTTATGATTGCGACCGCCTTGGCGCCCGATGCCGCCGCGCTTTCAAGCGCAGACATCACCACGGGCGGCGGGACAACAACAATCACCAGATCAACCTGTACCCGGGCTTCGCGCACATCCTTGTAGCAAGGCAACCCAAGAATCTCATCCACCTGTGGATTTACAGGGATGATTTTGCCCGCGTACCCGTTCTTTACCAGGTTTGACAATATGGCATAGCCTACCTTGCCGGGATTGCGCGATGCGCCGATCACAGCCACTGTCTTTGGGTAAAACAATCCATCAAGCATAAATTAAAGCCTTCTTGAGATTATGCGGCCGACGAAAACAATCGTATATATACGGCAATAAGCAACAACATACCGAGCAAAGAAGAAGCGCATGCCACACCATCTGCGAATCATCCTCGAAATCAAAGATACAATACGCAAAACAATAGCGACACGCGTCAGGCGAAATTGGGGAAGGGTCGGGCGCCTGCGTCAGCTTCCACACCGTCATTCCTGACGCCGCCAGTCCCTTTTTCAAATAAACCGTGTAAGACAAAAGGACCGCGCGCAGTTACAACATCAAAAGTGACGCCATATAGCTCAAACCCCTTGCTACAGGTATATCATTTTTTGGGGGGCATTTTCCAACTTCTGCGCAATAACGCTTCGGGGGCAGCCGTTTTAGATGTCCGTTTAAACCGGCATAACCCATGGGGCAAACTACAGCGCCCACGGATATGACGCGCCCATTTTTTTCATCAGACTCCTGCAACGCTTGTGTAACATGCCCTTGATACTTGTTA
>SLFT01000496.1 GCA_007124105.1 Candidatus Hydrogenedentota bacterium
GAGCAGGAAGCGCGCGTAGGGGAGGGCGAAGCGTTTCCCCGGGGTACCCGCGGCGATTAAGACAGCGGCCATGCTTGCGGCCTGTCCCAGGCAGATGGTGGTAATATCGGGCCGGATGTATTGCATGGTGTCGTAAATGGCGAGCCCCGCCGTCACGCTGCCGCCCGGCGAATTGATATACAGGTTAATGTCCTTGTCAGGGTCCTCGGCCTCCAAAAACAACAATTGGGCGATGACATAATTGGCGACATAGTCGTCCACGGGCATACCCATGAAGATAATGCGATCCTCCAGCAATCGTGAATAGATGTCGTATGCGCGTTCGCCGCGGCTGGTCTGCTGATAGATGGTTACCGCCTTGGGATCAATGGGCGATACGCCGGTCAGGCTGTCCAGAAACGGTCTCTCGGCACAGCGATATTCCTGGGGAATCTCATGCATCGGATTCTTCCTTGTCCTTTTCTTCGGCGGCCGTTGTATCGTCGTCTTCGGAAACGCGCTTTAACACGATGGTCGCCTTGTCCAGAAGCGTGTCCAGCGCTTTTGTCTCGACGATCTGATACTCAGTCATGCTGCGCATATCTTCGCTAAGAAGATACTCTTTCATTACCTCGTAATTCTGCTGCATTTCATCGGATACGCGTCGCGTGTATTCCTCGAAATCGTTCTCGGTAATGGTAACGCCCTCTTTTTCCGCCAGGGCGCGCAAGGCATACATGGACTTAATGAGGAACAGCCCCTGCTCTTCCGCGGTTTTCTGCATTTCCTCGCGATGTTCTTCGATGGACTCCGCGGGCACATGCTGTTGCATAAGGCGCTGCTCCATGGATTTGTACTCGGAATCCACGAATTTTTGAATCTGGCTCTTTGGCAGGTCGAACTCTGAGCAGTCCACCAGTTTTTGACGCGCCTGCTGCCTCATATAATCGAGCACCTGTTCGTCTGCGCTCTCGCTGATGCGTTTACGGACAGCGTCGCGCAGTTCGGCGACCGTGTCATTGCCAACGCGCTTAGCGAATTCGTCGTCAAGTTCCGGCAATTCACGCCGTTTTATTTCATGAATCGTAATCTGGAATTTGGCGGTTTTGCCCGCAAGGTCAGCGTTGTGATAGTCCTCCGGAAACGTGAGGTCCGTCGTAACGTTGTCGCCGGCCTTGGCGCCGGTCATGGCTTCTTCCATCTCAGGGCTGAACCGTTTACTCCCGAGTATATAGGGATAATTCTCGGCGCTGTTTCCCTCAAAATCCTCGCCGTCAATCTTGCCGACGAAGTCTATAATCACCTGATCGCCTTCTTCCGCTGTCCCGTCGCTCAACGGTTCGAAGCGTCCGAACCGTGTCCGCATGTTTTCGATAGTGTTATCCACGTCGCTATCGGGCACGTCAACAATCGGCTTTTCGATTTCTATTGCTTCATAGTCGCCAAGGGTGCATTTTCCGTACGTCTCGAAGGTCAGCGTATACACAAGGTCTTCGTCTACAGGTATATTTTCCGGATCGTCGAGCCCTTCAATCTCGGGCTGCGACACAGGCGTTAGTTTGTGTTTTTCCGCAAGCAGTTGCGACGCATGTTCCGCGAGTCGCTCGGCGGCATTGCCGCGCGCGTACTTGCCCAGCCGCTTTTCAAGTAGCTTTCGGGGCGCTTTGCCGCGTCGGAACCCGGGGATTTGGACGCCGTCATTAACTTCGTCGTATATTTCCTCGAGTATGGCGGATACATTCGCCTTGGGGATGGTTACCTTGACGTGGCAGACGCATCCTTCCTTGTGTGCGATGTCAAAAATCGGCGGCTCTTTCCAGTCAAAGCCGTCCCCGCCCATTTCGTCGGGTTCTGCATGAGATTCGTCCGGCGGCGCGACATCCACATCTGCTGTTTGTACGCCATCTTCCTGCGATTCGGCGCGCGTATCTTTTTCTTGCTCTGTCATGGGTCTCACTTCCAATGATGTTGTTCTGGTGGGCGAGGCGGGACTTGAACCCGCACATCTTGCGATACTGGATCCTAAATCCAGCGCGTCTGCCAATTCCGCCACTCGCCCGTGCTGGCACAAACGAGCGCGGCCGGGGAAAATGCTGCGCGCGTTGTTTTATGCGTCTCTACATCATACAATTGGCGGGGCGGGCGCCTGATTGCGCGCGCCCCGCCAAAAAAAACGGTTATCGGATTCGCACATTAAAAATGGTAGGCCGTGAGGGGATCGAACCCCCGACCTTGTGATTAAGAGTCACCTGCTCTACCAACTGAGCTAACGGCCCACGCTGGGTGAGTGAAAAAAAATGGAGCGGGAAACGGGATATGAACCCGCAACTTCAACCTTGGCAAGGTTGCACTCTACCACTGAGTTATTCCCGCTCAACAGTGGATATAGTGTAGCAAAAATAAATATTGGGTGTCAAGCCACAAAATGAGGAAAATCAATGTGGCGAAAAAGAGGGCGTTTTTATGATAGGATTACCACCATGAATATTTTTCAAAAACGCTTAAGAAGCGGCGCTGTTACGTTGCTTTTGTTGCTGGCAAGCATGGCGCTTGCCTTTCTGGTTCTGGAGTTCGGGTTGCGGCTGGCCCTTTTTGGAAGTCTGCAATGGCGGCAGAGCGGCCACCTGCCGTTTATTCGCGTACCCCATTCTGAACTGGGATGGCTGCCCGCTCCGAACCAGGTTGCCGCCGAGGAAGCGCTCGAGTACCAGCACTTAACCACTACCAATAGTAAAGGATTGCGCGACACGCACCGCGCCTACGAGAAACCATCGGGCGCGTATCGTATTGTTGTGTTGGGCGATTCGTACATGGAAGCGACCCATGTGCCCGAGGGCGAAGGCTTTCCGCAGGTTCTCGAAGCATTGCTGGCCGCGCGCAATGTGGAGGTTATCAACCTGGGTGTTGGCGGTTACGCCACAACCGCCGCATGGCTGTACCTGCGCTCGGAAGGGATGAAATATGAACCTGATTTGGTGCTGCTCGGATTCTACGCCGAAAACGATGTCCACGGGAACTCGCCGGAATTGTCTCGCTTGTTCTGGGGCGAAGATAACATACGCTATTATGGACAGCCCTATGCGCTATGGGACTCGGACAATGAATCGTTTGAGATTCGGGCGCCCGATTACGAGCGCAGCTACGCGGGCTATCAAGAGCGATTGGCCGCGTATTCACCGCGGCTATATCAGCTGGATGCGTTGAGAAAGAGTCTCACATCACATCTGTTCCAGCAAATGCGCCTTCAACTGTATACACGCGTACGCCCGCCTGGGTATGATGTGAATATCCATTTTGGCTGTTACCTGACCAATTTTTCTCATGTTCCTGAGGACAGCGAACCAGGGCCGGATGCGTACCAGGAATTGTGGGATGATGCCTGGGCCATCACGAAACAACAGATTGCCGCTATCAACGATACGGCCAGAAAACAGGGCGTCCACTTTGCTTTCTTTAATGCGCCCGCTCGCATACAGTTTGAATCACGCTACCAGGAGGCGGTTGTGGAACGTTTCCCCGCCCTTTCTTTGGATGTGGATTTGCCTGAACGCAGGTTGGGCGCTTTTGCGGCGCGTGAAAACATACCCTTTGTGGATATATCGCCCCCGTTCCGTGAAGCGGATGCGGCGGGACGCGTGGTAAACTACAACCATGACTCGCATTGGAACGCAGCGGGACACCGCTTGGCTGCAACGGCAGTGGTTGCCTGGCTTGATGAGGAGAATTTGCTGCCGAAGCCTTAGTGCCTGGTTGGTTCGAAGCGGCGATCATAAACAAGAAGTGCTTTATTATGGTATGTCGCTCGCGCTTTAGCGTGCCGGAGCAACACATAAGCCTGTGGCAATAAATGCGTCCCCGCTAACGCACGGACAACATACACAATGCATATTTCTTTGGGTTGTGGGTAGCGACCGCGTTGGTGTTGGATTCGAGGTTGCCCCTTGCTTTATGATGCGGCAGTGAAAACATCAGCCTTAACAATGGAGAAAAAGAATGTACAGAGTTTTACATCGCAAACCGACATGTCCAGGCGTTCTTTTCTTTGCCCGATATGACGGTCGCTCTCGCAACGGCCGACTGTATATTGTGTTGTTCGCGCTCACCGCGACTTTATTCGCTTTCCCCGGCGGCGCCGATGATACCGCGGTACGCGCGCGCATTGTTTTCGAGCAATACCGGGACATGGTCGTTACCGTTCGGGCGGTTGTAGGCATTTCTTATGGCGGGTCTGAACATGAAAGCGAGCAGGAGGCGAACGCTACGTTGCTTGACGCGGACGGGCTTGCCGTGCTGGCCTTGTCAGCCATTGATCCAATGCAATTGATGCAGACGTATCGTTCTGAGATGGACGATGTCACCTCGCGCATTGTTTCGTTGCGCGTTATCTTGTCGGATGGAACGGAAAAGCCCGCTGAAGTAGTGCTTCGCGACAGGCATCTCGACCTGGCATTTATACGGATCACGGAAACGCCTGAAACGCCGCTGCCCCATGTAACCTTTGACGCTATCGGTCGGCCCGATATGTTCGATGAAGTTGTATGTATTATGCAGTATGGGCGTGTTGCGCGCCGCGCCCATGCAGGCTTTGTAGAGCGCATTGAAATGATCGTTGAACGTCCGCGTCTGTTTTATGCCATAGGCGATCACCGCTCACGAGACATGGTATGTTCGCCCGCGTTTACCTTGGATGGCGCATTTGTCGGCGTGGGCGTCATGCGTCTGACCGGCGGCGGGGATGACATGGGCCGTGATGATATGATAGTCATTATTGTGCCGGCCGAACAGATTGGCGACCTTATCGAACAAGTGCCGCCGCGTGAGTAATCCGAAGCGGCAAGAACAATACGGCGAACGGCGCGATCTACTATTCTGTTTGATGCCTGAGAGGCGAAAGAATAGGTTCGTTTTCCGTTTTTTGAGGCGAACGTAAAAAGCCGCAGTAAAGAGGGAGATACTTATGTCCGAGCCAGTAGTTGTTAGTGAAATACGTGACGCAGTGAAGTGGGTGTGCTTCAACCGTCCCGAAGTGCGAAACGCGGTCACCTTCGAGTGCGCCGATTTGGCCCGCGCCGCCATCGAGTCGGCGCCGGACGACGGTGCGCGCGTGGTTGTACTCTCGGGGCGAGCCGGCGCTTTTTGCGCGGGGGCGGACCTCAAAAGTATGGCTGGCGACGCCCTCGCGTCTTTCGATGTGAAAGCGCAGCTCGCGCAGCATTATCATCCGTTTGTCATGAGCATGGCGGATAGTCCGTTGCCCGTGATTGCCGCGGTGGACGGGGCCGCCGCCGGCATTGGCAGCGATATTGCCCTGGCCGCCGACATGCGTCTGGCCAGCGACAAGGCGTTCTTTGCGGAGATTTTCATCAATATCGGCTTGTTGCCGGACGGCGGCGGCACTTTTCACCTGCCCCGGATTGTGGGATTGGCCCGCGCGCTCGAGATGGCCATGACCGGGCAGCGCGTACCTGCGACGCAGGCAATGGAATGGGGGCTTGTGAACCACGTCTATCCGGCGGAGACATTCGAGGCAAGCGTACAGGAGTTCGCAAGTGTCCTGGCGAAAAAAGCGCCGTTATCCCTGGCGCGTTCGAAGCGGGCCATGCGCGCCGCATTATGTGATACGAGTCTCGCGGCGTCATTGCAGCGAGAAGCCGAAATGCAAGAAGAACTGTTTGCTTCCAGTGACTTCCAAGAAGGCGTCGCCGCGTTTCTGGAACGCCGTTCACCAACGTTTACGGGGAGTTGAAGCGCGTCAGTCACACACCGTGAATTGCGGATATCACGAGCGTGTTTTACGGCGGTACTAACCTTGACAGGTCTTCCCTGTTTTATACGCCGGCGACGGGAATCTTCAACACAAACCCGTGTTCGGGGTCGTAGCTGAGATCGCCGTTCTGTTCCTGCATCATTTGGCGGGCAAGAAATAGTCCCATGCCCATGTTGCATTCTTCCTTGCTGGTGGTGAACGGCTCGAACATGGGCGCGCGCGCCGCTTCAGGGACGGGGCCGCCGCTGTTCTTTACTTCGATGTACACGCCATCGCCATCGTGGTAACTGCGTATGGAAATGCCGCCTTGTGTCTGCGTTTCATGAAAATGCTCTTCCATGTTAAGCAATATATAGAGCAGCGCCAAATGCAGCCTTGGCCCGTCGGCCTCGGGAGACGGCAGGTTAGGCGCTAACTCCGTGGTCACTTCGATTCTGGCGGCGCGGAACGCGTAGTCGCGCAGCATCAACGCGCCGCGAATTACACCATTTACATCAATCATGTTGTTGTTGTTTACAAGGGGTCTGGCAATGCCTGTGAGCGTACTGACCAGTTTGCCGCACTTGTCAACGGCCTTGATGATGTTTTCCATCTGCTCTTGCGCGTCTTCGGTCAATGCGGCGTCCATCAAGGCCAGCTCCGCGTACGCCATGGCGGCGCCCAAATGATTGTTGATGTCGTGGGCGACCCCGTTTACGCAACGTCCCACTTGGGCGTAACGAAAGATGTGCTGCAGTCGGGCTTGGCTCGCGGCGTCGCCCGGCTTCAGGCGCGTCAGGCCGCTTGATGTGTTGTCGTTCATGGCATTTGTCCTCATATCTTCCACACACGTTACTCCCATCACCCATTGTGCCAGAATAAGGCGGGGAAATCAATAATAAAGAACGATGCCTATAAATTCTGGGCTACGGCGGCGGCAAATTCACTGCACTTAAGTGCTGTTGCGCCCTCCATCAAGCGCGCGAAATCGTAGGTGACCTGTTTCTTCTGGAACGTGCGCGTTAACGCATTGATAATGGCGTCCGCCACTTCATTCCAGCCCAGATGCTCGAACATCATGACGCCCGATAATACGACGCTGCTGGGGTTGACTTTGTCGAGATTTGCGTACTTGGGCGCCGTGCCGTGGGTGGCCTCGAAAATGGCCGTGCCCTTTTCGTAGTTGATGTTGGCGCCCGGCGCTATGCCGATGCCGCCCACCTGTGCGGCCAGCGCATCGCTCATATAGTCGCCGTTCAGGTTCATGGTGGCCACCACGTCGAATTCGCGGGGACGGGTCAGAATCTGTTGTAGAAAGATGTCGGCGATAGTGTCCTTGACAAGAATTTTGTCGCCAGGGTCGCCGTTGCAATCGTCCCAGCCGACAGCGACATCCGAGAACTCTTCGCGCACCAGTTCATAGCCCCATTTTCTGAATGCGCCCTCGGTGAACTTCATGATGTTGCCCTTATGGACAAGGGTTACACTCTTGCGCTTCTGCTGTACAGCGTAATTGATGGCCGCTCTAATGAGTCGTTTCGAGCCGGTTTCGCTGATGGGTTTGATGCCAATGCCGGAATCAGGCCGGATATTCCAGCCGAATTCACGCCCACAAAATTCGATAAGCCGCGCCGTTTCCGGCGTCCCCGCCTGTAATTCCATGCCCGCGTATACGTCCTCGGTATTCTCGCGGAAGATTACCATGTTCACGGCATCCGGTTCGCGTACAGGGCTGGGCACACCTTCAAAATGGCGTACGGGTCGGACGCAGGCGAACAGGTCCAACTGCTGCCGCAGCGACACATTGAGGCTTCGGAAACCGCCGCCCACCGGCGTGGTCAACGGGCCTTTAATGGCCACTTCGTATTCGCGAATGGCATCCAGCGTTTCGTCGGGAAGATATGCGCCGTACAGGCCATTGGCCTTTTCTCCCGCGTAGATTTCCATCCATGAAATGGCGCGTTTGCCGCCATAACAATGCTTGACCGCTGCGTCGAAGAGCATCCGTGACGCGCGCCATATATCCGGGCCTGTGCCATCCCCTTCGATGAAGCAGATAATGGGGTTGTCCGGCGTGGACACTTGGCCTGCCGCGTCTACCTTGATCACGTCGCCCGCGGGCACGGTAATATGTTTGAACTTGCTCATGGAGTGATTCCTTTCTATTTGTTCTGTTCTGTTATTTTCGCGTACGTCACTATGTTCCCTGTTGCGTCAGGCAACTGTCCAGCGTGACGCTTTTCTGAATCAAAATATTGAATCCACTGGGCCAACGTGCTACGGCAAAACGGTGTGTTCCGCTTCGTTTCACCCACCCTGCGGTTCTCTGTTGAGGTTTATCAAGGCCGTAAAAAAGGACTATTTGTTTGGCTGTCCGTCCCTTCTTTTACGCCGTCTATGTGTTGGCGCTAAAAGCGTCCATGCAAATTCCGTCGAGGCCAGGAAGTCTGAACCTGCGCAACCGAACGAAGCGGTAAAGCGAAAAAACGAGGCTGATACCGCCTGTCATTAGTGTCTTGGCGCGGAGAGTGCTGGTGGATTTCGTTATGTGGAAGTATGCGCCTCGGGCAGCGCCACAAACCGCACTTCATTGACATGGGGTACTTGACGGCATTTTTCCAGTACTTCGTCACTTAGCGGCGCGTCAAGATTCAGTACGGTTGTGGCATGACCGCCCCGGCTGTCGCGTCCGAGGACAAGGTTGGCGATATTGACGCCGGTCTCGCCGATGGCGGTACACATGCGTCCGATGATCAGGGGTTTGTCTTCGTTCATGCTTATCAGCATGTATCCCTCGGGCTTGGCGTCCACGCGCATCCCATCAATGGTGCATATCCGCGGATCAGTACGATTAAACAGCGTACCGCGTACGCTGCGCGTTTCCTTGTCAGTGAACACTGTAACATTAATCTCGAAGGCATAGCTCGGACTGGCGGCGCCGCGTTTTTCGCTGAGTTCAATGCCGCGATCCTGCAATTGGGAGGGAGCGCTGACCATGTTGACTGTTTCCACCATGGGTGTGAGGAAACCGCAAATAATGGCCGCTGTAATGGGATAGGTGTCCGTAACGCCCATATCGCCCAGGTACTCGATTTCGATGGACTTGGGGCGTCCAAGGGCAAAGAGCGATTGGAACAGTCCCAGCCGCTCGGCGAGATAGAGGAGCGGTTGCAGGGTCATCCGGGTTTCGCTGTCAAGGCTGGGTACGTTCACAGCGTTGACAATGGCGCCAGTAGTCAGATAATCAACCATTTGTTGTGCCACATCCACCGCCACGGTTAGCTGCGCTTCGTCCGTGGAGGCGGCCAAATGTGGGGTCATGATAATATTGTCCAGGCCAATGAACGGATTGTTTTCAAAAGGTTCACTGGTGTATACATCGAGTGCGGCGCCGGCAATGGTCTTACTGCGCAACGCTTCGGCCAAATCCTGTTCGTTCACAATGCCGCCTCGGGCTGTGTTGATAATACGGCAGTTGGGCTTCATCATTTTGAGTTGCGCCGCCCCAATCATGTTGTCGGTCTTGTCTGACTTCGGCGCATGGACGGAGATGAAGTCGGAACGAGTAAATAAATCGTCCAAGTTGACCAGTTCAACCCCCAGACTTTCCGCTTTTAACGCGCTTAATATCGGGTCGTAGGCCAGCACGCGCATTTCGAAGGCGCGCGCGCGTTTTGCCAGTGCGCCGCCGATGCGGCCCACGCCGATAATGCCCAGTGTTTTGCCGCACAGTTCCGTGCCCATGAATTTCTTGCGGTCCCACCTGCCTTCCTGCATGGAAAGGTGCGCCGGCGGTATGTTCCGACACAAGGCCAGCATCAAGGCAAATGCATGCTCGCAGGTCGAGATGGTGTTGCCGCCGGGCGTGTTCATCACCACAATGCCCTTCTTGGTGGCTGCGGCCTTATCTATGTTGTCCGTGCCCACGCCAGCGCGGCCAATTACCTTCAGGCGCGTGGCGCCTTCAAGCGCTTCCGCCGTCACTTTTGTGGCGCTGCGTACCACCAGCCCGTCATAGTCGTTGATGATAGCGGCCAGTTCCCCGGGCTTTTGCGGCGGCTTGACATCTATCTCAATGCCCGCCTGCCGGAATAGCTCCACGCCCTCGGCGCTCAATCCATCTAATACTAGTACTTTCGGCATAATAAGTTTCTCCGTAATTCGAAGAGCGTATCTACTGATAACAGGGAGGTAAATTAAACGTACACTGTGAGGCGCGTACCGGCGCCGGGGGTAGCGTAAAAGCGGTCATTTCCAGTGAAAAGCAATGTGAAGACTGGCTACGATGCGCAATATGCCCCGCCGTACGCACGGAAACTGTTCCCAGCGCGCGTAGTGACGCCTATTACAATACCCGAGAACTACGGCATAAATCAAAAAGGAAGCGCAACAGCAACGTGATGCGATACGCGTCCCATGCCTGTCTGGTTCATTTGCGCATCGTCACTTCAAAATTAAGCGCGTGTTCCTTTCGCGGCGCGTATGGTCTTTATGATAGAATTATTGGGCAATGTAAATTATCGCCTGGCGCACTTGTCGGCAGTGGCACCGTCTTTACGCGGGCGAACCAGAAGGAATAGCACTATGAAACTTGCGACCATGAAGATTGTGTGTTTACTGGCGCTGGTTAGCGGCGTGTTTATGGTGGGTCTCGTCCTTGACATCAGCTATGCGCAGATCGCGTATGAGCGCGCGCTGGAATCATGGCCTCGCCAGGAAAGCGGCGACTTGAACCTGCGCGTTCCCGGCGCTGTTTTGGGCGTGCTGTTTATTGTCTTGGGATTGTACGGGTTGCTTCCCAAAATACCTGTGTCCCGTAGCGGCGCCATTACCTACAAAGGCGCCAATGGCGATATCGTACTGCAATTGGCGCCCATTCGGAAGGTGTTGCTCAAGATGATGCGTCGGATGCCTGAAGTGTACTCCATTGACTTGAATCTGCGTCCCGACAGCGACGAGCGGCGCGCCCGTATTGACGCCGACGTGGTGCTCAAGAACTGTGCCGCCCAGGGCGCGCGCCAGTGCGCGAAAATTGTGGCGGCTTGTCTTACCACCACAGCGCAAGGGTTGTTGGGCCTTGAGGACTTGAGCGCGGTGCGCATCAATATTAAGGGCGTACATGTGGACATCGGCGCCGCCGGCAAGCAGGTGCGCGAGCAGTTGCAGATGCAACAGGCCGAAGAAGCCGCGGCCTGCGCCCTGGCGCGGACGTCTGTGGCCGATGCCGCCACGAAAAGCGACGACGTTGAAGCGCCGGAGCAAACAGAAGAAACGGCCACGCCCGAGCAGGATACCGAGTCCGATGCGCAAGCAGGCGAAATGCCAGAACCTTTGGATGACTACGAACGCGACGCGCAAGAACCGGAACAGCCAGGGGCTGTGGCATCCGACGAACCCGATGAGCAAGCGATAGAAATGTCAGATGCTGTGGAGGCCGACGAACTCCAGGCGCAAGAAGTGGAAGCGCTGGAGGCTACCGAGGATGGGGTTCTTGATGCTCAAGAACCCGAAACACTCGAGCCTTTGGGGGAAGACGGGACTCAAGCCCAGGCGGCGGCGATGGCTGCCTCTGTGCGGGATGATGCATCGCCTTTGGAAGTTGCCGCGCCAGAAGAAGATAGCCTGTCTGTAACGGAAGAGGAAGACGAGTATGCCCCGGATGTAGAGGCTGTTGATACGCCGGAACCGGTTGAAGCGGAGGAGGAATACCCGGAGGTTCAGGATGATGCGGCGGCTTCGCATGTTGAAGATGCCGACACGTCCGCGTTGATTGACAGCGACGAGGACAACTATGCCGCGCCGGAGGGCGTAACGCTGCCGCCGCTCATGGGCGAGCAGGGAATGCCGTCCGAGGCCAGGGACAACTACGAAGGCGAAACGGCTGACGATGACGCTGATGAAGCGTCAGTGGATGCGGTGGAACCGGCGGAAATTTTGGAAGAGCCGGATTGGAAGAGTAAGGATGCGCCGGAACCGATGGCCGAAGAATCGGAAGATGCGTATCAGGAATCGGAAGATGATGAGGGCGATGACACGCCCATCGTATAACGGTCCAGGCGCAACGATTAGACGCCAGAAAAGTCGTGGGTGCTTTTTCGTGTGTGTGTATGTGCCCTGGTGAAAGTATAGTAAAAAGCAATGCTTGCCAAAAGAATTATCCCTTGTCTGGATGTGGCCGATGGTCGTGTCGTGAAAGGCGTGAAATTTCTTGGTTTGCGCGATGCGGGCGACCCCGTCGAGATAGCGCGACGCTATGACGAAGAAAAAGCCGATGAAATCGTTTTTCTTGACATTCGCGCTTCCACAGACAATCGCGAAACCATGACCGATGTGGTGCGCCGCACAGCCGAACAGGTGTTTATGCCTTTATGTGTTGGCGGCGGCATCCGAACCCTTGATGATATTCGACGTATGCTGAATGCCGGCGCGGACAAAGTATCCATCAACACACCCGCCATCGAGAACCCCGAGTTTGTGGCGAGGGCGTCGGACAGGTTTGGCGCCCAATGTATTGTGGTGGCTATTGACGCCATGAAATACCAACCCGGCGAGGGTGAGGGGTATTATGTGAAAAGCCACGGCGGCCGTGAAGGCGGGCGGGCGACGCCGCTCGAACCGGTGGCCTGGGCGCGGGAAGTGGAACGACGCGGCGCTGGCGAGATTCTGCTGACCGCTATGGACTGTGACGGCGTAAAGGACGGCTATGACATCGCGTTGACGCGCGCCGTGGCTGATGCGGTCACTATTCCGGTGATCGCCAGTGGCGGCGCGGGAACCCTTGACCATTTGCGCGCCGTGCTCCAGGAAGGGGGCGCGGACGCTGCGCTCGCCGCGTCCATATTCCACTACCGGGAATACACCATCAGCCAGGCCAGGGAATATCTTGCAAAGCACGGGGTGCCTGTGCGATCCTAATAGAGGCGTGTGTAATGGTCGTAGCGCTGTTGCACAATCTGGAGGCGAGCGGATGTGGCAAGCAGTCCGAAACCTGAGACAGGAAATAACCATGACAGAATGCGAACAACATAAACACTGGTGGTGGCGATGGCGACGCCACGTATGCTTTGGACGAGCATAGTCCACAAAACCCATTTTTAGTTGTTGTTGTTCTGTAACTTTAATTCCATGAGGAGTCTCCGGTTATGTTTTTTCCTTCCCTTGACGACTTTCGAACGCTGGCCCGTGAGAATGCCGTGGTTCCTGTATACAAGGAAATCCTTGCTGATCTTGAAACCCCTGTTACCGCTTATCTGAAATTATCGCGCAACGCCGACTGCGCATTCCTGCTGGAAAGCGTGGAGAAGGCGGATACCATCGGCCAGTATTCATTTATCGGCGCGAATCCGTCGGTGGTGTTTCGCTCGAAAGGCAATGACGGCGTCATTATCGAAAACGGCGAGGAGCGCGCCTTCACTGCCGATAATCCACTGGACGCGCTGCGCAATTTCATGCGTCAATACACGCCGGTACCCGTGCCGGGGTTGCCGTCGTTTCACGGCGGCGCCGTGGGGTATGTATCCTATGACCAGGTGCGTCACTTCGAGCATTTGCCGGACAACAATCCCGATACGCTCGGTTTGCCCGACCTGTACTTTATGATTACCGACACTATTTTGATTTTTGACCATGTCAACAACAAGATCAAGATTGTGTCCAACGCGCATGTCACAGACCATCCGGACGCGGTATACAACGAGGCGCTGCGCAAGATTCACGAAATCGAGCAACGGCTGCGCGGCCCTCTGGTAGTGGCCTCCGAGCGCCTGCACAGTGCGCCCGAGGAACCGCAAATCATGTCCAACTTCACGAAGGAGGACTTCTGTGACGCCGTGCGCAAGGCGCGTGAATATATCTGCGCGGGCGACATCTTCCAAGTGGTGCTTTCGCAGCGCTTCAAGCGGCAGACAGGCATTGGGCCGGTCAACCTCTATCGCGCGTTGCGTTGCATCAATCCGTCGCCTTACATGCTGCTGCTGCAATTTCCGGACTTTGCTTTGGTCGGTTCGAGTCCCGAGGTAATGACCCAGGTAAAAAACGACGTATGCATGGTGCGACCGATCGCCGGCACGCGCAAGCGGGGCGATACACCCGAGGAGGACGTTGCGCTCGAGAAGGAACTGCTTGCGGACACCAAGGAGGTGGCCGAGCATATCATGCTGGTAGACCTCGGCCGCAACGACATTGGACGGGTGAGCCAGCCTGGAACGGTCGCCCCTGTTCATGGCAAGCTGATGGTTATCGAGCGCTACTCCCATGTTATGCACATTGTAAGCGAGGTGGCGGGGAAGATGAAGCCGGAATGCACGGCTTACGACGCACTGGAAGCTACCTTTCCCATGGGTACGGTCAGTGGCGCGCCGAAAATTCGCGCCATGGAAATCATTGACGAACTGGAGCCCGAGCGGCGCGGTCCCTACGCGGGCGGCTGTGGCTACATTTCCTATTCAGGCGATATGGACACCTGTATCCTCATTCGCACCATGATAGTGAAAGATGGAAACGCTTATGTGCAGGCGGGCGCGGGCATCGTATACGACAGCGACCCCGAGCGCGAATATGAAGAAACGGTCAACAAGGCAAAGGCGTTGATGAAGGCGGTGGAATTCGCCGAAAAAGGGCTGGAATCATGATGCTAATCATAGACAACTACGATTCATTTACGTATAACCTCGTGCAGTATTTTGGCGAGTTTGAAAATGATGTGCGCGTGTTTCGCAACGACAAAATCACTGTGAGCGAGCTCGAGGCGCTTGCGCCCGAGCGCATTGTGATCTCGCCCGGTCCCTGTACGCCTGACGAGGCGGGCATTTCCATGGACGTCATCCGCGCCCTTGGCCCGCGTATACCGCTGTTGGGTGTATGCCTGGGACACCAGAGTATTGGCGCCGTATTTGGCGGCGATGTGGTGCGCGCCGACGTGATCATGCACGGGAAGGTGAGCGAGATTGCGCACAACGACAACCCGTTGTTCAAGGATGTACCCTCGCCCTTCACTGCCACCCGCTACCATTCGCTGGTCATCAAACCCGACACATGCCCGGACTGTCTCGAAATCACTGCACAAACCGACGACGGCGTTATCATGGGCGTCGCCCATAAGGAGCATCCCATCTGGGGCGTACAGTTCCATCCGGAAAGCATTCTCACGCCGAACGGGAAAACCATAATCAGGAATTTTGTGAGGCTCGCGAACACGGAGGACTGACGCAAGCGCGTTGTGACTTTATTGACCTGATTGACCTGATTGACAACACCGGCAGCTCCTCCAAAACGGTCAACCTGGTCAATGAGGTCAATGAGGTCATACGTCGTGAACGAAGCCGAAACCAGCACCAGACTTATTTGCGCGTCGAGCGCAGCGGGCGGGCAACCGAGACAGGCGCATCTCTGGTACTCGTTGTTGGTTGTCAGGTTTTGCCGAGGGTTAGTCCGTGGGAGATCAACGGGTCTTCCCTGAGCCCGTTGCCGGCCATCTGGTCGCTGACCCACGATTCGAGCTGCGTCTCCAGAGTCTGCGCCAATTCGGTGTCTTCCTCGGCAATGTTGTTGTGTTCGTGAGGGTCGTTGACCAGGTTGTACAATTCACGCGTCGCCGTTCCGTACATATCGGGCTGGCGCGCGAGAATGAATTTGTGCGTCATGGTGCGCATCGCCCATTTCATCTGCCAGGTGCATTCCTGGCATACGATATAGTCGCGCAACGTTGCGGCTGTCCCGCCCGCAAGCCAGGGTTTCAATGAGGCGCCTTCCATGTGCTCGGGGATTTCCAGACCCAACAGGTCAAGAATGGTGGGCGCTACATCTACGTGAGCGGTAAGTTCTGTTATACGCCCCGGCTTGAGTTCGGGATGCCGGATAATAAGCGGCACATGCAGGTTGCCCTCGTACAGGCCGTGATGGTCAAAAAAGATGCCGTGCCGATACATCATCTCGCCGTGGTCGGCAAGCAACAGCACAAGCGTGTCGCTGGCGCGCCCGAGGCTGTCGAGCGTATCAAGCAACATGCCCACCCCTTCGTCGCAATAGCGGATTGACGCGTCATACAGCGCCTCGATATAGGCCGCATCCGTAATGCCGCCGCCAAGTTGCTTGAGCCACGTGTCTCGCCAGGTGCGTCCAAGGGGATGTCGGTCAAAACCTTCCATCGTGGTATTGCCGGACGCGTGCGGGTCGCCGTTGTAAAACAAATTGCGGTAGGCGCGAGGCGGCATGTAGGGCGTATGCGGGTCCCAGTAATGAATGAACAGGCAAAATTTCTCGCAATGATGTTGCTTGAGCCAGGGAAGGGCCCGCTTATTGATTTGCCGGTTGTTTGCGTTCAGGCTGAGCGTATTGCGTTGGGTTGGGTCAATGTAAAATTCGTAGCCCCGATGAAAATCCAATTGCCACTGGCTGAGGTTGTCCACGGCGCAGGTGGTGTAGCCGTGTTGATGCAGGATGGACGGCAGCCACGGAGCGCTACGGGGGATGAGATTGCGGCCGTTGTGCGCCACAATGCCGTGGGTGATGCTGTATTGTCCCGTATTCAATGTGGTGAACGCCGGATGGGTCGGGATGGCGGGAGATATATGGGTGTCGCACACGATGCCCTGAGCGGCAAAATCGTCTATGTATGGAGACGTGTCGCGGTGATACCCGTAGCAGCCGAGATGATCGGCGCGCAACGTATCTATCACGATCATTACGAGATTCATGGCCATCTCTTACCGCCTATTCCAATGCGTCCAGCCACGGCAGAATATCCTCATGGGCCTGCCATGCCTTCTCGCGTTGTTCATCAGTGGGCGGATGCTTATGCAGAATGTCGTCCAGAAAAGGGTCGCCCGGCGTAAACTGCGCGTAGGTGAGCGCGGCGCGGGGGTAGGAGGCTAGTGGCGAGGGCGCTGTATAAAAGGCCAGCGTGGTTGCGTTCGTGTCCTGCCATAGGAACACAGCCGCCGGGCGTTCCTCGGGGGTGTGTGGATGAACCAGTATGGTTTGACGGGTATACGAGGGGCCATGACGTTGAATTGTTGCTGTAAAAAAACGGCGGCGACGGGCCGCAACGTCTTCCGGGGCACCTGTCCAGACAGAAACGAGCTCGTACAATGCGGCATCCTTAAATCCGATATTGGCAAACGCGTACAGACCAAGAAACGGGTCTACGGCATACGTGATCAGCAACGAACCAGGATGTTCTGCGGATACAGCTGTTTCGCGAAGGTCCGCATCACTGTAGACCGCTTCAGGATGCGCCGCCGCGAATTCGGTGAATGAAACGCCGACATGGGCGGTGTGCAACATGCGGTCGAGTCCGCCCGAGCCGTTTGTGTCGTCTGCATCGTCCGCCAGCGCCAGTGTTGTCGCACATAACGCGCAAGCGAACACTCCGAAGAAGAACTGTTTCATGAAGCGCTCCCAAAAATTGGTTGGAAAAATACCTTGTCAACCCCCATGTCGTAGCACGTACCTGTTGCGTTCATCTGCCGTCAAGCAGATATGTTGCTTGTTCGATGACCTTGCCGGGCGTCAATATACTTCGTAAGCCGACGGGACGCGCGAACCACCGCTCCAATGCGAATCGCCGCGAGCGCCTGGGAACGCTCTACGAAACGTATCGCCGCCTCTATAATATCACATCATCGCAATGGGATAATAACCGATTTCAGCCAAAATTGCACGCGCACGATTCGCTCTATTTGGCGCTTTTTACTGCCTGTAGTATGCAATCCGGCAGGCTGTTTGCACCAGCGGGGCGCTGTAAGTAGGTATAAAAAGAAATTCAATGCAAGCAATTGAAACTTGATATTGCATTATAACTTGTGGTAAAAATGATACTCACAAATAAACTTTGGAGGTATCATTTTATGCGTCAGTTTTATTTTCGTCCTGTATGCACTGTTTTATCACTACGTAAGCTGTTTGTTTTACTGGTTTTGACGACCATTTTGCTGGCTGCCGCACCGTCGCGTGCCGGGGAAGGGGTGTTTCTCCTGGGCAACGACGCTTTGCAGCTGGGTCGCGCGTCCAGCGGTGTTGCCAGTCCACGCAGCGCCTACTGGAGTTACATGAATCCCGCCGCCATGGTGGATTTAGACCGTCGTTTTGACGTCAACTGGTATTCGGTATTCAGCAAGGTTACATTCGAACCCCGCGGGGTGTTGGGCAACCGGATAAACAGTACACTGGAATCTGATGAAATTTTTCATATTGTTTCGATGGGTATGGTGTGGCCGCTGGAATCGGGCGCTCTTGGCGGCGGCATTTTTATTCCAAGCGGTTCGGGCGTTGAGTATCCGTACTCACGCAACATTTTCAGTCGTTTAGTCCAGGGCAATCAGGACCGCCGGCTGTCCTATCAGCATGTTCGCGGCGTGCTCGCGTATAGCCATGAGTTTGATAACGGTTGGGCCGTGGGTCTGGGGCTGCATCTGTCGTTGTCCCGCTTCCGCAGCGATCATATTACCTTGCGCGCGTTACCCGCCCGGTATGGCAACAAATGGGACAGCGCCTATGGCGCGGGGTTGGGCATCGGCATTTACCGCAGCTGGGACCGCTTTTCTGTGGGCGCCAACTACAGTTCGCGACATTGGACGCAGTCCATGAAGAAGTACAGCGATTTGCTGAACTATACGCTTGATACGCCTCGTGTGGCGCAGGTGGGCATGGCCTGGAAGGTTACTCCTGATGTTGAAATTGCCCTGGACTATAAATGGCTGAACTGGAAAAGGATCGGCACTTATGGTTCGCCCATATTCGGCGGCGGCGGTTTTGGATGGCGAGATCAGCATGGCATTAAATTCGGCGTCGAGTGGAACGTTCATCCCAAATGGACGTTGATGGGCGGTTACGCATACAGCAACACGCCCATCACAAAAGACAACGTGTTTCTGGCCGCGCTGGTGCCCGTAACCACGGAGCAGCACATCACCGCCGGGGTCTCGCACAAGATCAGCGAAAAACACGAGGTACACCTTGTGGGCGTGTACGCGCCGGCGAACAAGATGCGCGACACAGGCCGGGGCGACTTGTTCTCTCGCCTGGGACGGGGTTCCACCATTAAGTCCGGTGGATTTTCCGCTGTGGCGGGGTACAGTTTCTTGTGGTAATTCGTTGGTCTGTTGCGGGGCGTGGATTTTAATGACAGACATGACGGGCGCTTCCTCTCTGGAACTGCGCTCGTTTTGAGAATATTCACGGATTTGAAAA
>SLFT01000280.1 GCA_007124105.1 Candidatus Hydrogenedentota bacterium
AATGGGATTTCGATTCAGGGCGGCTGGTCTTTTCCGGCAACCCGGAGGTACACAGCGAACGGCTCCAGGGATTGCGCGGCGAGCAGATGATCCTGAACCTGCAACATAATACCTTCGAGGTAACCCGTGTTCGCGCGGACCAGGTGCCGCTTCAGGCGGGGGACACTGCGCCGCGAACGGCTGCGGCCGGCATCCGAGAGCGGGATATTGCCAATTGGCCGCAATTGATTGACACAATCAAGGAACAGGCCCAGTTGGACGCGCCTTCGCCGGGCAGGCAAATCGTGACGCAGATGTCCGAGCAGAACCAGCAGTTGTTGTTGACCCTGGATACCAGTCTGTTGGTGGAACGCAAGGCGGATATGCTGCGGCTCATTAATGGTGTGCTGGTAAATCCCGGTCTATACAGCGATGCCGCATGGACGGGCGTCACGCTTCCCGAGGAAGCGCAGGCGTTATTGGCCGCCGAAGCGTTGGAAGGGCCGGAGCAGGCCCGCCTCAATCGCATGCTCCTTGAAGCCGCCTACCCCTTCGCTTTTGGGAATGAATAAAGGAGGACGCGCCGTGACGGACGCAAATAACGCCCTGCTATACACGGAAGGACTAGTGAAAGCGTTCAAGAAGCGCGTGGTTGTGCGCGAGGTGTGCGTTGCCCTGGCTGCGGGCGAAGTGGTGGGCCTGCTTGGACCGAACGGCGCGGGAAAAACAACCACCTTCGGCATGATCGTCGGTTTGCTCAAGCCGGACAGAGGTCGTATCTTGTTTCAGGGCCAGGATGTTACCCGTATGCCCATGTACAAGCGCGCCCGCGCGGGCATGGCCTATTTGCCCCAGGAGCCGTCTGTGTTTCAGCAAATGACGGTGCGCCAGAATATCCAGGCCATTCTCGAGTACCAGCCCATAGACCGTGCGGAACGCAACCGGCGTATTGATGGGCTTCTGGAGGACCTTGCCATTGCGCATCTTGCCGACAGCCCCGCTTACACGTTGTCCGGCGGCGAACGGCGCCGCACCGAGATTGCGCGCGCGCTGGCTATCGAGCCGCGCATATTTCTGCTGGACGAGCCTTTTGCGGGTATTGATCCCATTGCCGTATCCGACTTGCAGGATATTGTGGGCCAACTGCGCGATAACGGAATAGGTGTGCTGATTACCGACCATAATGTGCGTGATACGCTCGAAATAACAGACCGCGCTTATATTATCAACGAAGGCGTTATTCTCGCGGACGGTGCGCCTCGTGAACTTGCGGACGATCCGAACGTACGGAAAATCTACCTGGGCGAGAAATTCCGACTCGGACATTAGCTGAGGAGACATGGCGTGAACCACACAATCTGCTGTTAGCTGCGGCCCCCAACAGTTTCAAGCAAGAGAAAGCCATACGCGAAATCTGGGACGCTACTGTGTCTCATGTAGTATTAGACCACTAAGAACAGGCTAACCATGTCTCTTGATGTGTCTCTTGATGTTGACGTTGCAGACTGAATGTGGTATTGTAGTTCTCGTTCTGTGTCGCACAGATGATGTTGTTCAAACCCAACGAGGAGCCTCACGATGGACATGAAATATGGTGGATACGCGGGCAAAGTGTTGAAAGTTGACCTTAATAGTCGAGAGACCAGTGAATATCCCTGGACAGATGAGGAGCGCGCATTGTACTTGGGCGGCAAAATCATGGCCGCGAAAATATTGTACGACAACATCAAGGCGGGAACTGACGGTCTTGCGCCGGAGAATATGCTGGTGGTCTCGACGGGGCCGTTGTCGGGCACCAATGCGCCGGCGTCCAGTCGTTTCAACATCTCGGCTGTTTCGCCGTTGACCGGATTATGCGGCTCGTCGAACTGTGGCGGCAATTTTGGCTTGCACCTGAAAAAAGCGGGCTATGACGCGCTGATCATTACCGGCAAATCCGAAACGCCCGTATGGATCGAGATTACAGAGGACGCAGTCAATTTCCATGACGCAAGCGCGTTGTGGGGGCAGACGACTTCGCAGACACAGGAGACGCTGGGCGGCAAGGCAGGCAAGCTCGTTATTGGGCCCGCCGGCGAGCACCTTGTTCGCTACGCGGGCGTTTTTAGCGAGGAGCGAACAGCGGGCCGCACGGGCATGGGCGCGGTTATGGGTTCGAAGAACCTGAAAGCTGTTACGGCCACGGGCAATTGCAAAGTGGAAGTATACAACCGCGACCGCATGAAAAAGGTTTATAAGTCATGGATCAAGCTGCTTAAGAAGCACCCGCTCACGGGCGACGCATTGCCGAAGTACGGCAGTAGTTTCCTGCTGCGCCGGATGCAGAAACATAATCTGCTGGCCACCCACAATTTCAGCAAGGGGCAGTTTGATGATTTTGATATGCTGGCGGGCCAAACCCTGGCGGAAAAACACCTGATTAAGAATATGGGCTGCATTACCTGTCCCATCCATTGCGGTCGCCTTGTCGAAGTACAGGGGAAACAGGTAAAAGGGCCCGAGCTCGAGACCATCGGTTTACTCGGCGCAAATCTTGACAACAATGATTTGCCAAAAATTATTGAATTGAACTACCTGCTTGATGAGCTTGGCATGGACACCATCAGCACAGGCGGCGTCATTGGTTTTGCCATGGAATTGCAGGAGAAAGGGTTGTGGGACTGTGGTCTGCGTTTTGGCAACACAGAAAACCTGGCGCAGGTATTCGAGGATATCGCCTATCGTCGCGGCATTGGCGACGACCTGGCCGAGGGAACGCGCCGCCTCGCGGAGAAATATGGCGGCAAAGAATTTTCGATGAACGTGAAGGGATTGGAGCTGGCCGCTTACGAGCCGCGTGGCGCTGTCGGGCAGGGGCTGGGCTATGCCACCGCTAACCGCGGCGCCTGTCACCTGAACGCCGGTTACCTTGTGCTTATGGAAGGGTTGGGCATGCACATGAATCCGCATACCACAGGCGGGAAAGCGGCCCTGACCATTATGAACCAGAATCTGATGGAATGCATTTCCGCCGCTGGCTGTTGCATGTTCCCGCTGTTCTCCTTCTATAATGCCCTTCTCTTGAATCACGTAAACAATCCGATTGTGAAGATGATAACTGCCGTGCTGCCGCTGGCTGGTCCATTCGTGAACCCGCTGAACACGTGGCCCGGCAAGTTCTTTCCCATTCATCTTCCGGACTTTCCTTATACCAAAGCGCTCGCGGCGGTTACGGGCATGAAGATGACAGTTGGCATGCTCAAGGAAATCGGCGAGCGCGGATTCACTACCGAGCGATTGCTGAACATTCGCCTGGGCGTAAGAGCCGAGGACGACACACTGCCGAAACGCCTCACAGATGAGCCGCAGATTGACGGCAACGACCGTAGCCGCGTTCCTCTTGACGCCATGAAAGGCGAGTATTACAGGATACGCGGCTGGGACGCCAATGGCGTACCCACGGAAAAGAAGCAACGGGCATTGAGCATTAAATAGTTTATTGCCCGAACTTGTTGATTCGAAACGACCCCTTACGCACGCGACGCGTGGTTGTCCCGTGCGATATGTACAGCCATACCGAACGAGGAGATAACAATTATGGAAAACGATATCGGATTAGACAATGCGCTTACTGCCGCAACGACAGAGCGAGACGGACGTAAAACGCTTTCATGCGCTTCCGCGTTTCGGGCAGCGGAATCGCTTGATGTGAAACTGACGGATATTCGCGCGTGGTGCGACGCCAACGGCGTGAAGATAGTACATTGCCAACTGGGATGTTTTAAGTGATGGCGCCGGGTCGCGATTATCTTTCCAGTCTTTCGGTTGGATTTAAGCTGTGGTTGTCGCGCGGCGACAAGGGCGTCTTCGGTCGAGGCAAATGGGAGTTGTTGGATGCGATACATCGGGAGGGGTCGTTACGCGCCGCCGCCGATATGCTGGGCATCAGCTACCGCAAGGCATGGGGAGATTTGCGCTCGGCGGAGCGTGCCCTGGGAGTATGCTTCCTGGAGCGCCACCGGGGCGGCAGCGCGGGCGGCGAAAGCAGCCTGACTGAAGAAGGAAAACAATGGCGTCGTGAATATATCAAATTTCATGACGAAGTAGCGGCGTCGGTAACCGCCGCTTATACGCGTTGGCTGGAGAGGATGGGGAGGTGACAGGTTTGCGTATTACGATACCTTATTCTTTATATGTCTTATTTTTGGCGGCCATTCTTTTGGGGACTGGTTCAGCAGCCGATGTCAGCGGCGACATTATTATTTTCCATGCAGGAAGTTTGTCTGTTCCATTGCGCGCTGTGGCTGAGGCTTTCGAAGAGGAACACGAGGGTACACGCGTACTGCGCGAAGCGTCCGGCAGCCGGATAAGCGCGCGCAAGATATCCGATCTGGGAAGGCCTTGTGATGTGATGGTCTCCGCGGATTATGTTGTGATTGATTCATTGCTTATCCCTGAACACGCTTCCTGGAATATAAAATTCGCCGGCAACGAAATGGTTATTGCCTACAGGGATGCGTCGCGTTACTCCGAATCAATAGGCAACGACAACTGGCACGAATTGCTCCTGCGCGACGATGTTGCTTTCGGTCGTTCGGACCCGAATGCGGACCCTTGCGGCTATCGTACCGTTTTAACGACGAAGCTTGCTGAGGCTTATTACGACATCCCCGGGTTTGCGGACGCCTTGCTGCGAAAAGACCAACGTTTTATGCGCCCCAAGGAAACCGATCTGCTTGCATTGCTGGAGACGCAGACCATTGACTATATTTTCATTTATCGTTCCGTGGCCATGCAGCATGGCCTGCGCTATCTCATTCTGCCTGATGCCATTAATTTGAAATGCGACGAGCAGGCCGACCTTTACGCTACTGCTTCAGTGGACATTAGCGGCGCCGCGCCCGGCACGACAATTACACAGATTGGCGAACCCATGATCTATGGCGTGACGGTCCCGCATAATGCGCCTAATCCGGACGGGGCGCTGGCTTTTGTTTCGTTCTTGTTGCAGCAGGACAAGGGGATCGCCATTATGGAGGCGAATGGACAACCCGGACTCGTGCCGTCAGTTTCCAGTACCTACCACCAGATTCCCGAGCCGCTCAAAGATTTTACGTTGCGACCATGAACATGCGCCGACAGCACCATATAGCATCAGACCCTTTCAGTCTTCTCTTTGCGTTTCTGGGCGGCTTTGTACTGATCTTTGTGATTGCGCCGCTGGCGGGAATGGCGTTGAACAGTTCGGTTGGCGATGTGGCGGCTACCGCATCGGAAGCGGAGGTGCGTGCAAGTATATTTCTGACCTTGTGGACGGCGCTTGCAGCTACCTTGCTGTTTTCCATTGCAGCAGTGCCGTTGGCCTGGGTGATGGCGCGTAAGCGTTTTCCCTTAAAGCGATTGGTTTCCGGCATCATTGATTTGCCTGTTGTGGTGCCCCATTCAGCGGCGGGCATTGCAATTCTGGGATTCGTTGCGCCTAACAGCGCAGTAGGAGGCGCTGCGGAACGGGTGGGCGTCCATTTTGTTGGCGGCGCGGCGGGTATTATCGTTGCCATGGCCTTTGTGAGCGTCCCTTTTTTGATTAATGCGGCCCGGGACGGTTTTGCGGCTGTGCCCGAGCGTCTGGAAAAAGCGGCATTGACCCTGGGCGCATCGCCTGCGCGCGTCTTCTTCACCATTTCGATGCCGCTGGCGTGGCGCTCGATTGTATCGGGACTTGTCATGATGTGGGCCCGCGGCATGAGCGAATTTGGCGCGGTGGCTATTGTCGCCTATCATCCCATCGTTACGTCGGTGCTCATATATGAACGGTTTGGCGCTTTTGGCCTTGCCCATGCGCGACCGGTGGCCGT
>SLFT01000137.1 GCA_007124105.1 Candidatus Hydrogenedentota bacterium
CCGTCTCATCCTGGTAAACACGGATAAGTGCCTCGACGCATTCGTCCATATTTTCCGGGCGTTTGTCGGGGTCTCTGCGGAAACAGCGTCGCAGCAGCGAGGCAACGCCATCCGGCATGGGCGGAATTCTCTCTTCTTCGCCATTGTGTCTCAAGAACATTTCAAGCGCTGCGTCCGCAAGCACCCCTGATTGCCAGGTCACCTCGCCCTGGAACATTTCAAGAAGACTCACAGCCCACGACCACAGATCGGTTTTCTGTGTGAGCGATTGTCCCTCGGCCTGTTCCGGTGAACAATACGCGGGCGTCATGCCGCCCACCGAACAATGCACACTCTCATCATCTACACTGATCGTTTCGCCCGAAACCGGATGGAACGAATGCTGCCGTGCGCCGGCCAGGCCAAAGTCTGTTACTTTCAGGGAGCCGTCCCGCCACATTAATGCGTTAAGCGGCTTTACATCCTGATGAACCACACCGCATTGATGCGCATAATGCAACCCCCAGGCGAACTGAATTGCGAAATCCAGTATGCGCCTTAGAGCGATAGCCCTGCTTTTCGTGTAGAGCAGTTCTGAACGAATCCATTGCGATAATGTGCCTGCGTCAGCATATTCCGAAAAGATGCGTGGCACACCGCCCAGTTCGCGAACATAGTGACATGCGGCAATATACGGATGCAGACCCAGGTTTACCCAAGTCTCGCATTCATTTATAAACATCTTCTTTTGACGTGTGGTGGTGAACGCGTCGGCGCGCGGCGTTTTCACGGCCATATTGCACCGCCAACCGCGATGCCATACTTTGTAAACACGCCCGAACCCGCCCAGGTGATAGTCTTTCTCCTCCGCATCCTCTCCAAATCCCTCGGTGACGGTGCGCACTTCGTATAGTTCAAGGATCAAATCACCAGGCCGCCATTCAACTGCCACTTCCTGTTCGGCCTGGCGCAGGGCCGCCTCGTCAAA
This sequence comes from Candidatus Hydrogenedentota bacterium, assembly GCA_007124105.1. Lineage (GTDB taxonomy): Bacteria > Hydrogenedentota > Hydrogenedentia > Hydrogenedentales > CAITNO01 > SLFT01. The sequence continues at coordinate 968 of SLFT01000137.1, forward strand.
CTGTGCGCCTTGCGTCATGCCGGCGCTCATCAACAACTGTGGAACAGGAGAACTCAGGTGTTGGGTCTCCATATTGTCAGACATCAGCATCTTCCTTGAACACCATCAGCAATCGCCGCAGCACAGAACCAGGCATAGCCTGAAAGCGGTTGAAATGGTTCGGCTCAAAATACATCTCTCAGTGCCTTCAGAAATTCGCGCCCGTTCTGAAACCGTTCGGCCTCGTCATAAGCCAGGGCTTGGTCCATGACCTCGCCAAAGCCTGGCGGACAATCGCTCATGAATTGCTGAATCCGGCGCGGCTTATCCTCCACCACGCTTCTGAACGGTTCCTGGCCTGCGTGTACGGGACGGACCGGCTGACCTGTTAACATATAGAATATTGTGGCGGCAATTTCGAATACATCGGTGGCGGCCTTCACGTATTTGTAGTTGGTCAGATGCTCGGGCGCCATATAAACAGGCGACCCGCAGGTGGTTCCCGTACGCGATAAAACGCCCTGAGTGCAACCTGCCGCGCCAAAGGCCTTGGCCAGTCCAAAGTCGCTCAGCTTGGCGGTAGCAGCCTCGTCCTGATAATCCAACAATACATTTGACGGCTTGATGTCGCGATGCACAATGCCCCGCTGTTTTGTCTTGCCCGATTCCGTTGTGACAAGCACTTCGGCTTCATGGGCGTACGCCAGCCCCTCGAGCATTTCAAGAATAAGGGGCGCGGCAGTTGCCAGTCCTATCTTACGTTGCCCCCGTTCCATTAAATCCCAAAGACTGCCTCCGGAAATAAAATCCATCTCGATAAAGTGGATGTCATTCCAAACACCCGCTGATTCGCTGCGAACGATGTTGGGATGGCGCAGCTGTGCCAGGATTTCCTTCTCCCGTTCAAACAGCATCAATTTACGCTTCTCGGGCCTGCGAGTTTGCAGCATGGTCTTTACGGCCACTATCTTGCCGTCGCAAACTCTTTTCGCCTTATATACGACGCCGTAACCGCCTTCGCCCAACACTTCAAGATTGGAATATCCATGAATCTCTGGCTGTACCCCGGTCTGACCGGCATCCTGGAGGTACTCGCGCAATATATCTTCCAACACTTTGCCCGGGTTTTCGTCGGCATCCGTGTATTGCCTGCGACTCCGTTTTAGCCCGCTGGTTTTAAGTGGTTCTTTGTATTTTTGAGACACTTCCCGCTCAATATCGGTTTCGCGGCAAAGAAAACAAATATACGACCCGTTCACAAATTCACATGCTTCGCGCTGGCCCGGCGGAATTTCCGTGCCGCAGTCCACGCATACGACAGGATAATCAATGTGAATCACCATCGCTGTGTTGCCCGTCTCGATCTGGTCGCCATTCTGCAGCGCCTCCGGCAACGGCGCTGCCCCATCTCCCTTGTCGCGACTCTTCGAAATGAGGCGGCCATTGACGCGAGTTCCATTAAGGCTGCCCAGGTCACGAATCAGGACGCTGGAATAATTGATTTCCAGGAGACAATGATGGCGCGACAATGCCTTGTCATCCTTGATGCAAAGCGTACAATCATGGGCGCGACCGATCATAAACGTGTCCTGAACCTGGAAGTCAAATCGCTTCCCCTCATAGGGGCCCTCAATTATCTCCAGGTATACTTTACTTTCACTCATAGTTCACCCTCCAGAAGGTTCGGTTGCCTCTAAACACAAGCGGCTGAAAACACCTGTCCCAAATACGTAGTCATAAATGATTGGTGTGCGCGGCAGCACAGGCGCGCGCGCAATTACGTACTCATGATCCGCACTGTATGACGCCAACGAATATGTCATGGCAATGCTCCCAGCGGCGTCAACGAACTCCCAACGGTATCGCGCACCACTACTTTGCCGCGCCGTTGTTGCGATGATGTCCCATCGGTTACATCAACAACCACAACGGTTATGTTGTCATGTCCACCTGCGTGATTGCTGCGCTCTACTAACCTTTTGCAAGCGGATGCGCAGTCCTCAGTTTCTATTAATTCGTTGCCTATTTCAGCATCCGATATCATGCTCGTCAGGCCGTCCGTGCAAAACAACAGGCGGTCGCCCGGCAATAGCCGCAAGAGCGCTGCATCCGCTTTTGGACAATCCTCCATGCCAATGTATCGGGTAAGAATATTACGCGTCGGGTGATGCGTCAATTCACTGCTGTTGATACGGCCCGTCTGAAAAAGCATATTAGCCACCGTATGGTCTTCGGTAAGTCGTTCCAACACACCGTCGCGCAGCAGATATGCGCGACTGTCGCCAAGGTGAGACAAAGCCAGGGTATTGTTGCCTACAAAAAAACCTGCAACCACTGTAGCGCCCAACCCTTTGGCGGCAGGCTCATACCGCGTTCTATCCAAGAGCAGTTCCTTCACGGCGTCAATCATGCTCGGTAGTGTGCGCGCTTTCTCCACAATAGCTTTATCCCCTGTGCATACAAGTTTCCGGCATTCTGCCGCTACTTTGAGCGGTAAGGTCTGCACAGTCGCGGCCGCTGCCAGCGCGCCGCCGTGTGCGCCGCCAATACCATCGCTCACAATAAATAAATCATGCGCCTTGGAAATGTAAAAAGCGTCTTCACTCTGGTCGCGGCATCGTCCGAGGTCAGTCAACCCGTGCGCAAACAGGCGAAGAGGAGCGTTTTCAGACTCCATTTCACTATGTACGGGCGGAGCTACTACCATTTACTTGTCCAACTCGGGCGTTCTCCACAATCCAAGCGCCACTGCACGATTCTGATTCCTTATGGCGTTAAAAAAATGCTGAACAAAGATGAAACCGCGCACTATCCTGATGTCTCTAACTATGTCTCGTGATCTTACTACAGGACGCACACGAGCAACAATGTCATAGGGAGACAAAATACAACTATCGGAAAACTTTGCCGCAACCTTGGCGCAACCATGCCTGTCAGCATATAATAGGCGTAACGCGACAACATGCGTTCGTTCAAATGTTGCAATAAACCACTTTATTCTGTACTGAGTATACCATGACAATAGCCCTGACCGGACTTAGCCATCACACCAGCCCGTTGGCTCTGCGCGAGCGGTTGATGCTGCCGTCCGACCAAATATCCAATATACTTGCCATGCTGCACGGACAACTGGGGCCGGATGCGGGCGTGGCCATGCTGACTACATGCAACCGTCTTGAGGTGTATGTGAGCGCCAACCAGCCGCCAGAAGTGTTACACAAACGAATTACTGCCTTCCTGGGCGCTATCAGCCGCCTTGCCGAGTCGGAATTTGCGGAGTTTCTATATCACGGGGCGAATACGGATGCTGCGCGCCATCTTTTCCGGGTTGCCGCAAGTTTAGACAGCATGGTGGTCGGCGAGAATGAAATCATGGGACAATTGCAGCAGACCTGCGAAACCGCGCGTAACGCGGGTACGCTCAATCGTCCGCTGAGCGTCATATTCCAGCGAGCCCTCAAATGCGGTAAGAAAGTGCGCGCCGAAACGCGTATCGGCGCAGGCAAGGTGTCAGTCGCGTCTGTAGCCGTTGATCTCGCGGAATCCATTCTGAAAGACCTTAGCGGCAAAACGGCCATGATTGTCGGTTCCGGCCAGGTCAGCGAGCTGGCCCTCAAGAGCCTGGTTGCCCATGGCGTCGGCAAGGTAATGGTGCTCAACCGCACCCTCGATCACGCCCAGGCGCTCGCCGCCCCTTATCGCGGCGAAGCAATTATCCTCGAGGCGTTGCCTTGTCATCTGCATCGCGCCGATATTGTGGTCAGTTCCACAGGCGCTTCGGACCTGATACTGCGCCGCGCGGATTTTGAACGCGCTATTGAACAGCGTGGACGGGCGCCTATGTTTGTCATTGATATAGCGGTTCCCCGCGACATTGAGCGCGAGGCGGTGCGTGTGGAAAATGTCTATTGTTACGATATAGACGATCTGCACGGCGCCGCCGAGCGCAACCTGAGGAAACGGCGTAACGAGATAGGCGCCTGCGAGGAAATCATTCAAGCGGAATTGGAAAGCTACCTGGCGTGGCGCGGACGCCTGAATATTGAACCCCTGATTGTAGCCATGACCCGACGCTTTCATGACGTTCGCGAGCAGGAATTACAGCGAACCCTCAAAAAATTGGGCGAAACCAGCCCGCGGGTAAGAGAAGAACTCGAAGCATTGTCCCGGCGCATCATCAATAACCTGCTGCACTATCCCATCACCGCCCTGAAGACAGAAACGGCAGGGGAACACAAGGACGCCCTGGTATATTTGACGCGACGCCTCTTCAACCTGGAAGATATGGAACAATGACAATAGATACAGTGATGTCTCATCAAAACCACCAGGAGTACGAATCATGCCCTTTGTCGTGTGCGAACCGTGCATCAAGTGCAAGTATACCGAATGCGTAAGTGTATGTCCGGTCGCATGTTTTCACGAAGGCGAAAACATGCTGGTCATTGATCCCGATGAATGCATAGACTGTGGCGTGTGTGTGGATGAGTGTCCTGCGCACGCGATCTACAGCGACGAGGAAGTGCCGGAAAAGTGGCGGGAATTCATCGCATTGAATGCCGAATATGCGAAGAAATGGCCGTCCATTGTAGACAGCCAGGAACCCCTGCCCAACGCAGATGAATCGCAAAACGAGCTCGGCAAACGCGGGCAGTTCAGCCCCAGACCCGCCCGGCACGACGATGATTGACGCAACAATTATCCATCGGGGATGCAGCACGGGTTACGCGTACTACACTGATATCCGATCGAAGGCCGCCAGCGCCTCCACGTGTGGAGTGTGAGGGAACATGTCCACAGCGCGTAAGTCGGTCAGCCGATAACTATCGAGAAAA
>SLFT01000482.1 GCA_007124105.1 Candidatus Hydrogenedentota bacterium
GGTCATTCATTTTTCAGGCGAACCGTTAAATCGCAAGCATGCGCGCGTACGCCGTATCTCCATGGAAGAATTCCTCAAGAACGGCGAAAAGGTCGTTGTGGCTTATCAGCAGCGTATTGACGTGTTGTCTGCGGAGGAAACGGTTCAATTGGCCGAAGAGCAACTCGAACAAAGGGGCTACAGCCTTTTCCGGAACAATTGTGAGCATTTCGCAAGATACTGTAAAACAGGAAAGCCCTACAGCGAACAGGTTACGCAATATGTTCGGGTGGGCGCTCTGATAGTGCTTATTGGCGTGGCGGCAGTCGGGGCGACCGTTGGCGCGAAGGTGTTGGGCAAGTATGGTCCTGACCTCCGGGCATGAATCCGTGAGGCATAACCCGTTACCCTGTATATCTTGCCCGGTTTTGATCGCGCCTGTGAAGCGTCGAAATGGTTGGCGATATGGGTTAAAGAAAGGAGCAGTGGATGTTAGAACGACTCACACAAGAAGAACAACAGGCGTTGATGCAACTAATGGCCTGTTTGGCGCGGGCGGATGGACGTCTGCGCGATATTGAGCGGGAACTGCTTGCGCAGTACGCGGACCTGTTTCATATCCAGATGGCCGACGTGATGTGCGACTGCGACGCCGACTCACTGGATATGCTCGTGGCCCAATTCCAGCGTCCCAAAAGCCGGGTCGTTGTTTTGCAGGAACTGTTGCGGCTTGCGCACTTGGACGGTATTTTCAACAAGGACGAGAAATCACTGATTTTGAAGGTGGCCGAGCTAATGAGCGTACCGCCCGAGTTCGTGAAAGAGATTGACGACTGGGTGCTCGCGGGCATTGAATGGACTATCCACGGCGAGCGTCTTCTCGACAAAGCCTCCGAAATGCTGGATGTTTCCTCTGAGTAGTGAAGAATAGGAATCGGCCTTGTCACAGCCCGGTTTCGCACGGGCTGCAACCAAGGCTGTTGAGCTCAACGGTCGCGTCGTGAAAATCAAGAGATGCGCGTCAATGCAGATGTGGCATCCGTCGCTACGGTCAATCGGGGGTGGCGCCGCGGTGGGTTGCGCGTAAGCGCGGCAAGACAAAAAGGCAAACCGCCTGCTTATAGAAACGGTTGTTGCCTGTTGAAATCGGGCAGATATACGTCCTTGCTTGCCATCTCCTGTATCAGCACATGCTCAAAATCAAGTTTTTCGGCGTAGGCTACAATATCCTGATACTCCTTGGCTGTGGGTGGGCGCGCGATTTCCGGGTACAGGGATGCGCGGTGTTGGGGCGAGTACTGACTCATGAGGCTGATTGTGACATCGCGCATGTCTTCATCATTCAGCCACAACAGAAACGCATAGCTGCCAGAAATATCGTCCGGCAAAACAAGATGTCTGACAATTACGCCGCCTGTAGCAACGCCATTGTCAATGCGCAGCGGACCCGCCTGTGCATACATCTGACGCAACGCGGCCAGGGCCACTTCAGGGTAGTTTGCCCCGTGAGAGAATCGCCCGGCAGGTTCAGACGCCATGTATTTGAGGTCGGGCAACCAAACGTCCACCACCCCATCGAGAAGCCGTATCAATTCCACGGAATCAAAGCCATTGGTATTATAAACGAGCGGGATATCAAGTCCCTCGCTGTACGCGACTTCAAGCGCCAACAGTATTGGCAGGATATACTGGGTTGGCGTTACCAGGTTGATATTCTCGACGCCCTGATCGCTGAGCTTAAGAAATGTGTGCGCCAGTTCGCGGTAATGGCCGTCGCGTCCGTCCCCCTGCTGGCTAATCTGCCAGTTTTGGCAAAACTCACAACGCAGGCTGCAATACGAAAAGAATACCGTGCCTGAGCCGCCGTTTCCCACCAGCATGGGTTCCTCGCCGAAGTGGGGTGTTGCCGTCTGCCAGCGCGCGAGAGCGCCGTCGCCCCTGCCCGCCCGGCACACGCCCACGCCGTCCCCTGTTCTATTCGCGCCGCAGGCGTGGCCGCAGGCCGTGCATGACGTCGCCATGCGCCGCGCTTCCGGCAATATCGCGCGTACACGGTCACGCTTCGTTTCAGAGGATACCCGAGTCATTCATTACTCCTGTGTGGACACCATTCACAAGAAAACAACGTTTGAAACCAGCTTCAACAGGTTTCCAGCAACACTGTAACAATTTTCTTGGGCGCCATATCCAGCGCGATATTGCCTTCATCCATTCCAAGTTCAGCCATTGGCAGTTCTTCCAGGGTTACTTGGGTGGCGCGGACAATGGTTTTGGGAACCGTTACCGCGCATGAGACGGTTTCTTTGCAGGGATTGTAGAGGCGCAGGACCCATCCTGTTCCGTTCTCAGCCTGCTTGTATGCGCTGATTTGTATTGTATCCGGCGCGATCTTGAGGAAGCCCTGTCGTTGCGGCAAATCGCCCCGGCCCGCGCCCGCCTGCACCGGTTCGAGCGGCGCGACCAGCGTGTCCGCCTCCCGCAGTACGCCGCCCTCGCAATAGTCGGATTGGTGGGGTACGATGCGGTATTCAAACCTATGCTGCCCCGGCGACTGGGACAGCGTCATTTCGGGATGCGCTTCCCAACGGTAACTGACCGTGGTTAGATTGACCTCGTAAGCGCGCAGCAGTGTGACAGCGATACATCGTTCCGCGCCTTGCGTTACCTCGTATTCGTGGAGTCCGGAGCTGACAAAAGCCAGGCCGCCCGCCTCGTCGCAAACGTCCACAAACCGTTGCATGGGGAAGGTGACGCCCCGCGCGCCGCGCCAGACGCTGGCCTCGCCAAAGACTGTTTCCCGTTCCACCACGTCGAAAGCGCTTTCCGCGTGGTGGCGTGTCGAGTTCCGATATGTTGGCAGCATCAGCCGCAACCGGTGACAGGTTGCCGTATTATCGAAGGCGGTCTCCACCTCGAGCGACCGGGCATGGCGGCGCAGGGTAAAACGCGAGGTAATGGTCAATTCCTTCTCGACATTGCCGCGCGACGCCTGATTGCCCACACCATCCAATCGTTGCCATGGGTCGCCGTCGTTTTCTTCCAGCCCCGACGGAACACGTAAATAATAGTCCACACGATAACGCGCCAGCAGCGGCCCGTCCTCTTCCAGGGCAACGCTCGCCGGAAAACCACGACTGTCCACGGTGCGGTCGAAAGCCGGGCGTACATGCATCCAGGCGTGGCCGCCTTCGCCGTCATCCACGAAATGGTGCAAGTCTTCATATACAATGCCGTTGGTTTTGTCTGACAAGCGAATCGTGCCATTCGCAGCGAAGGCAACCGCGAGATGGTCGTTTTCGAGCGTATTCATATCAGTCGCAAGGCTGCCTTCGGCGAAAGAACCCCGGGAATCAACATAATAGGTTGCGTACCCCAGCCCGGGCACGTCCTTGGCCTCGAAGTGAATGGTAAAACGTTCGCTGCGCATCATGCACGGCGCGTCGAAAGCGTGGTCCACCACCGCCCAGTGCGGTTTGCGCGCGGCGCATTGAGTCGGCGCAACGTCGCCGGTGACGGCATCGCGCAGGGTAAATTGATCGCGCGGACGGGGCCCGTCCCACGGCAGGTCCACTACCGCAGACACCACCTCCGAACGCGGGCGCGGCGATGGATTGAACACTGTTACAACAATGGCGTCTTCGGGCAATGCGCTGTTGTTCACCCGCTGTTGCAACGCCGCCAGCGAACGGGTGTAGACCCCCTCGCCAATATCCAACACCTGGCGCAGCCGATTCATCATGTCCTCTTCGATGGCGTCCACGCCGCTGCCTGATATGCTGTCGTGGGCGTGGCACTGGAGCATGGTTTTCCATGCCATATCAAGCAGGGTATCGGGATACGCCGCGCCTGTTTGCGCCGCCGCAACGGCAAAGGGTTCCACGCGCCGCTGTATCAGGTATTCCGCCTGGCTGCTTCGGTATTTCATGCGTGTGCGGCTCGACAAGACGTCGCTATACAGGTGCAATGCGGCGGGCATGGGCTTGGGTACGCGTTGCTCCCCCTGCATCACCGGTAAATTCTCCCAGTCCACTTCACTTTTGATGGCCGCCATCATCTCTTCATACTGCCCGTGAACGACATCGTCCCCGGCGAGCGTTTCCCGGGTCAGCGCGATCATTTCCTTTTCGAGAGGGTCAGCTACACTGCTGTCATGGCCCATCATAAACGCCAGGTGCCGCGTGGTCGCGGTGTCCTTTTCCGCTTCGCGCAGGGCGCGCACACACTCCGCGAGTCGTTCCTTGTTCACCGTGCGCGGCGGCGCAAGCAACTGATAATGTTCAGGCGCCTGCGCGGGCGTACACCGATGGAAGGGCATGCCGCCCTCGCGCCATTTATATTCCCGATCCGCCGTGGTCTTGCCCATTACCGCCGGACGGTATACGCCATGATAAAAGTTGTATCGAGCCATACTGCTCATCTGCGAACCGAGGATGCGCGTACCGTCCGCGCCTTCGTAAACAAACTCGTTGGGCGTATCGTCGTGGCTGACGCCGTGATAAAACAAAATTGTGTCAATGCCGAATCCCGCGTACACCTGCGGCATTTGCGAGTTCTGTCCGTAAGAGAAGGGCGTATGCCCCACTTTCATCACATGACCAAGGGCAGCGGCCGTCTTGTGACCAATCAGCAGGTTCCGAACCAGCGATTCGCCGTTCACCTCAAAGCACTCGGGGCAGGTATACCAGGGGCCGATTAACAAACGGCCCGCCGCCACTTGTTCCCGAACGCGGTCGCTATTTTCCGGACGCACGGCAAGGTAATCCACCACGGGGACAGATTGTGAATCAAGCACAAAGGAACGGTAGGATGCGTCGCTCTCGAGCACATCAAGTAACAGATCGAAGAATTCGACCAGTTTCATACGCGTCTCCTGGAAATTATGAAGCCATTCACGGTCCCAGTGGGTATTCGATATGATATGTACTTTGTACGGTTTATCCATGCTCAACTCCTTGGTTTTATACAGATAGTTAACCGCCTGTCTCAGCGGATTCCGGCTGTCATAGGCGCGCCAGGCGCCGCCCTCCCATGCATCCATTATTTCATGTACCCGCTACGCGACGCAAGGCGTACGCAGCTGTTTCAGGTACAGGCGCATACGCGGCATATTGGTAGAGCTGACGACGACACATTCAAGAATCTTTTGGTTTTGGCGTTGATTCATTCAGTGCATTGTTGCTAACATTACATTAGGTTTGTCTTTCGTTATTGTGACGAGAGACGGGAATGTGGAATAGGGAACCGTAAAAAAGAAGAAAGGAGCGGTGCAATGAAAATGAATGTGATGAAGGCAGGTATGGTTATTGGTATTGCCGTATTGGCGATGAGCCTGGCGGGGTGTCCAGCAAACACTATTGAGGACGCCACGCAACTCACTGTTGGCGACCGGGGGATTACGGCAATACTGCGCGCGGGCGATTTGCATTGGTACAAGGTGGAACTCGAGGAAGGGCGCATGTATGATTACATCCTCAAACACGATGACAACGAGGCCGCAGTAGGCTTGGTGTTTACGGTGTACTTATCGGACGAGGAGGAGCAACATCTTATATGGCAAAGGCATCTTCCGCCTGCTGGATATGACCAGTTATCCGACGAAACCGTTGTGACCAGCAAAATGGACCGCGTGGTGCCCGGATTTCTTGCGCCGGAAGACGGCCTCTATCTGATCTCGATTGAAGGCTATCAGCAGGATGATGGGCGCCAGCAACGCAACACCTACGCCTATTCGAACACCTTGGTATACAGCATTGCAGTGAAGTATACGCCCACGGCGCAAAATCCGCAGGGCGCGGAAATCTCCGTTAGCCCGCAGACCGCGAATGCGCCTTATGTCACCAACATGATAGAGGAATTCGAAACGGTTTATCATCCTGTACAGTTGGAGAGAGGCAGACTATATCAACTGCAAGCGCGTCCCGGCGACATTGTGGCGCCGGTGTGGTGGAGTACGTACCAGTTTGAATCCGCCGCCATGTACTGGAGTCCCCCCTATGACGGCGAATTCTATATTCGTGTTGACGGCGGCGGCGCTGATTTCGGTTATGTAGAATATGGGGTGCGCGTACAAGAAGATATTCACGGCCAGACCGTGGGCACAGCAACGGAAGCAGTGCCGGGCGATTTCCCGCTTGTGGGCTACCTCGGGCAAAATGATGTTGATTTCTTCGAGGTCGTGTTGCCTGAGCGTGACGTACAGCGGGCATACCGCTTTACGATAGAAGACCGGCAGCGGTTTCTGCTTAATTGGAATGACCCTGTTGATGCCGTCGAATGGGACGACGATGGAGATGTGGCCTATTATGAAATTATTGTGCCAGCTGACACGGAACGAACCGTGAGGTTTTCCGTAGTAACAACAGGAGATTATAATTATCTCAATGATCAAGCCGACGGCGCCGGCGCGTACGAGATAAGCTTGGTTGGTGTTAATTTATAACAGCGACCGGCGTATGTAGTTTCCCCTTTAGCTCTTGAGGAGGCATGTGGAGTCTTAAAACAGGCTTCACATGCCTCAAATTGATTTCGGATAATCCGGGGAAACCGTTGGCTGGGCTGATGAATACGGTGGAAAAAGGTATCAACCGGCGTGTATAAGAAGTAGGGACAGGAGGTTGTAATGGCGATTGATATCGAGCGGCGTCGCGCCGTAATGGCGCGCTCCCGTAAACTGGGGCATTGTATCTGCAATCCCCGGCAATCCTGTCCTTGTCCGATATTTCTGGAGCAGAGCGTGTGTCCCTGCGCGGGGGAGAGGCCGCCGACCCGTATCGCCGACGCCGCCCTGACTCGTCACGTGCGCAAAGCGGGTTGCGCCTCGAAAATTGGTCAGGCGGACCTGCTGCGGGTATTGAGCGCATTACCGCCCGTCGAGGACCCCAATGTCCTTGTTGGCGCCGCGGCGGGCGACGACGCGGGTATTTATCGTCTGGACGATTCACGTGCATTGGTTCAGACGGTGGATGTATTCACCCCTTGCGTAGACGACCCCTATCTCTTCGGGCAGATTGCCGCCGCCAACTCACTCAGCGATGTCTATGCCATGGGCGGATGCCCCATTACCGCCCTTTCGATTGTCGGCTTCCCCATAGAAACCCTCGACGACGCGATGCTCGAAGCCATGCTGCGCGGCGGCATGGATAAACTGGCCGAGGCGGAATGCGCGCTTATCGGCGGCCACAGCATCAATGACGAGGAAATTAAGTTCGGATTCGCCGTTACCGGGCTTATCTCGATTGCAACGAATCCCGCTTCCGGAGAAGCCCCCCTTGTGTTGCGCGACCAGGCGCAACCGGGCGATGCGTTGGTGTTGACCAAGCCGCTCGGAACGGGCGTCATCGCCTTTGCGGCGCAGTTGGGTCTTGTGGACGCGGAGACGCTTGCTGAAGCCGGGCGCTGGATGGCCGCGTTGAACCGGGACGCCGCCGCGTTGATGGTTCACTATAACGCCCACGCCTGCACCGACGTTACTGGTTTTGGTCTTGCCGGACATCTGGTTGCCATGGCGCGCGGGAGTGGGGTTCGGGCCGAAGTGGACTTGTCCAAAGTGCCTGTTTTTGCCGCTGCCGCCGAGGGGCTTGCCAAAGGGGTTTATGGCGGCGGCGTTGACCGCAATCAGGCCTATGCCATGTCCTGGGTTGTACTGGATGACGACGCGGACCAGGCCGCATCGCCCATACTCTATGATCCACAGACCTCGGGCGGGCTGCTGGTGGCGTTGCCGCCGGAGAACGCCAACCGGTTTGTGGACGCTCTGCGCGCGCGCGGCAACGACGCGGCGGCAATTATCGGACGTATTGTTGAAAAGTCAGATTCAGAGCGCGACGGCGACGTGCGGGTGGTGAACGGGCAGCTGCAACGCTTCGTTGGACGCCGCATCTCCATTGATCCGCGCGCTATCCCCGCCGTACCGCAACCCACGCAGGAAACCGTAACCACAAGTTTCGATACGCTGGCATGTTGCGACCACCCGCCTGAACTGGACGATATTGCTGATAACGAGACGGGCCATCACGAGGGCGCGGCGGGCAACCACGCGGCCCATGAGGAGAACACAATGGATAGCACACCGCAAAACGCGCTTGCCTTATTCAGCGATTTTATGAAGGCGGCCAACGCACCGGGGCGTATTGACGCGCGGAACAAGAAACTCATGGCCGTCGCGCTCTCTATTGCGCACCACTGCCGCCCATGCCTGAAAATTCATCTACAGGCGGCAAAACAAATGGGCATCCCTGCGGAGGAGATTGACGAGGCCGCCCACCTCGCCATTGCCTTTGGCGGCTGCACCGCCATGATGTTTTACAAGGAAGTGAGACAGGAAGTGGGCCTGTGACATCTGTGGAGTATCCAAAATCATGACCTTGCGTCCCCCCGGATTATTGCGCGCCGCCGAGAACCCGGACGTCATTATGATGCTCTGCACGGCGGGGCACGTGGACCACGGGAAAACACGTCTGGTAAAAATGTTTACCGGCTGTACTACGGATCGGCTGAAGGCCGAGCAGGAGCGTGGACTTACCATCGAACTTGGGTTTGCGCCGTGTTTTCTGGGCGACGGCTTGTGTGTGGGCATTGTGGATGTACCCGGTCATGAACGGTTCATCAAGAACATGGTGGCCGGCGTCTCCGGCATTGCCCTGACCATACTGGTCATCGCCGCCGATGACGGCGTCATGCCGCAAACCATCGAGCACCTGCAAATCATGGAACTGCTCGGTGTGCGACAAGGCATTGTCGCCATGACCAAGATAGACATGGTTTCCCCGGAACTGGCCGAGCGGCGCATGGAAGAAATACGGGGATTCCTTGAAGGCTCTTTTCTCGAAGACGCGCCGATCTGTCCGGTCTCCTCGGAAACCGGCGAAGGCCTGTTCCCTTTCTATGATACGTTGGTTCAGATGATTCGCAACGCTGCGCGCGCACGCGCCGGCGGCGTGTTTCGTATGCCCGTGGAGCGCAGCTTCATCCAGAAGGGCTTTGGCGTTGTGGCGACCGGCATCCCGGTGGCGGGCAGCATCGCGGTAGGGGATCAGGTGGAATTAGTGCCAGGCGGCCTCACGGGCAGGATACGCAGCATACAATGTTTTTTACGCGATGCGACGCGCGGCGCCGCTGGACAGTGCCTTGCGCTGAACATCCCAGATTTCGGCAAGCGCCCCGCGGAACGGGGACAGGTAATCTGTCTGCCGGGACATCTCACCGCGGCACAGATTTTTCATGTTCACCTGCAAACCGTCCTCGGTATTGAACCACCGCTGCGGCACGCTGAATCGCTTAAGTTTCATACCGGCGCAGGCGAAACTTCCGCCACGATATATTTGCTCGAACAAAAAACGCTCGCCGGGAATCAGGTCGGGTTGGCAACCATTGTAGCCGCGCATCCTGTTGCCGCCGCGTCAGGCGACCGATTCCTGTTGCGCCGTCCCTCGCCCGCGGCCACGGTTGCCGGCGGCGAAATTCTTGCTGTTACTCCCGGAACGCAACGGCCCCGCAAGCAGGCCCTGCTGTCGCGTATGCAGCAACACCCCGCCCTGGCGGCAACGGCGGATGCGTCGCCCGAAGCGCGGATGGATGCCCGGATTGCCTACCACCTCGCAATAGACCAGCCCACGGGTGCCACCGTCGGCGAGGTTGCGCGCGCCCTGTTGTTGACCGCGGACGAGGCGGAAGCGGGCATGCGTCGTCTGGCGAAGGCTGGGGCAATCGTGACCCTTCCGGACGGATGGCGTGTTGCGGTGGCGGCGTATACGGAACGTTTGCGGCGCCTGGAGGCGCGGCTGACCGCCGTACGCGACAACGAGGGGAAACTGAGTATTCCTATCGGCGAGACGGTCAAGGGCGTGGACGGACCGCCCTCGCTGGCCAAGCGACTGCTTGAAGACTTGGAACAACAGGGGGTGATAACAGTGCGTGGCGGCAAAGTGTTGCTTCGCAATGCTGATGACGGGCTAGACCCCGAAGACCGGCGGCTGGCCGACGCCCTCATGAAACTGTATGAAGACGGGGCGTTTGCTTCGCCCCGGCCTGACGAGGTTCCTGAACTGTTGCGCGCAACCCCCGATCGCGTCGAGCGACTTCTTGGCTTCCTTTGCGATGGGGGACGTCTTGTGCGTTTGAGCAAAAATGTGGTCTTGTGCTACGATTGCATTCGTCAAGCGCAGGATATCGCTGTTGCCAGTATTGAAAAGCATGGCGTATTGGACTCGGCGGATTTCAAGCATCACATCGGGTCCACGCGCAAATACGCGCTGGCGATTCTGGATTATCTGGATGCCCGGCGGATCACTGTCCGGCGCGGCAACAACCGAAAATTGGCCGCCAACTATCAGGAGCGTTTGTTGTAAGCAATGCGTCGTGTTACCAAAGAACGTATCGCCGCCGCCTTTCTTCTAAGTGTGGCCGCGTTATTGTTGGCCGTGGGCGCATTGCGCACGTACAAGGTTTACGACGACAGCACAGAGGAATTCGGTCTCCTTTCCTTCACACGCATTTCAGACGCTGAACTGGTTGTGGACGCCACATTCAGCGGCGTGGAGCAGCGGGGGGAACGACTCTATTCGACCTATGACCGCAGCGAGCCGCGCGGCAGGCGCGCGTGCCCCACGTGAAGCTGACGCCGCCACGCGGCCATGGCGGTCGCGCTCAACACCAAAGGAAATTATGCTCAAGGACTTTTCCATTGCCGCGCACCGTCGCGCTGTGCAGTTCTTTTCGTTATTTGCGCTGCACAGTTCCTGGGGGCCGGAGATCAAGTGGCTGTGCAACCCCGTGCTCAGCTGCCATTCCTGCGCGCTTGCCTGGTTTGCCTGTCCCATTGGCGTGTTCGTCCATTACTCCGGCTATCATATCTTCCCATTCCTTGCCGTGGGCACGGTACTGCTGCTGGGCGTACTGATAGGACGGCTTCTCTGCGGCTGGGTCTGCCCCTTCGGGTTGTTGCAGGACCTGCTCCATAAACTGCCCGGCCCAAAACTCAAGTTGCCCTCATGGACCGGGTATATCAAATACGTGGTGCTGGTGATGATGGTGTTTCTTCTGCCTTTCCTGTTCACCGAGCGTACCGCCTATTCCTTCTGTCGAATATGTCCCGCTTCCGCTATTCAGGTGACCCTGCCCAACCTGTTTAGCGCCGGTTTCGCCGGCTTTAATACGGCCACGGCAATCAAACTTGCCATACTCGCCTTGATACTGGCCGCCGCAGTGGTTAGCAGCCGCTCTTTCTGTAAGACGCTATGTCCCATCGGGGCCATGCTCGCGCCGCTCAATTTCATCTCCCTGTGGAAAATTCGTGTGCCCACCGAAAACTGCGTCAGCTGCGGCAAATGCGAGACCGCCTGCCCACAACAGGATGCCGCGCCCGCGGCCCACATCATCCAGGGGACGCCGCCCAATCGCGACCTCGAATGCATCGTCTGTCACGAATGCCAGACCACCTGTCCGCGACCCAAGCCGCGCCCGCAAGGGAGTGCGAATTAGATTTTGGATGACAGGCACGCGCTGTGCGGGACGGCGCCCTGACGGATGGTTTCGAAAAGGGCCTGGACGCGTACAACAATACGGGCTGAGTCTGCGGGCGAGTAGTCGGTCTGAATGCGCATGTAGGGCAGTCCGAGTTCATCTTCGGCGAACCGTTTTACGCGGGTCGCCTCCACATCGTAGGTGAGACAGCCCTGCCAGACAAGATCAATGACGCACTCGGCGCGGTACGTCCGCGCCAGGTGACGCAGGGAATCCATGCGCGCGTCGTTGCCCATCATGACGGAGCAGGGCAGATGAAAGTATTTCGCCGCCAGCGCTGCCACGAGGTCCGGCGCGTCCGGGTCAATATCTTCAAGAAGGGGTTTCACGCCGGTGCATGTTTCCTGACACACCACAAGGCCGTCGCTGTCCTCGATAATGTCCACGACCCGCTCCGTACCATGCACCACCGGCACGCCGGTCATGAGTACGCGCACGCGGTTGGCGCGTTCTGCGGGCCCTGTTGTTCCTTCAAGCGCTTGCAACGCCGCTTCGTAGTGTTCCAAGTCTTCGGGGATTCCAGAGATACTGCTCTTCAGGTTTAACAGCTGGCGTCCGGTGAGGGGTGGACAATCCGCTTGCATCAGCGCGGCGAGTTGGCGGCGCAGGCCGCGCTCCCGGTTCATGAGTTGTACAGCCTGCCGGAGCCGGTCATTGGTGATGGTTGTGCTGAAACGGGTTTCCAGTTCTTTGATGAAGCGGCGGATTTCGTCTTCCCAGTAGCGCAGCGCGTGGCGGTCGCCCTGCCGTTTTGGGAGTTCCAACACGTACATGGGCCGTTCCGCCGACATCAGTTCATACATCTTCTTCTTGCCGTCGCAGGTGTTCTCGGCGACAATCAACGCGGCCATTTCCAGGAAAGGATTGGATTTCTGAATGTGATACCCGTAGGTGGATTTGATAAGCGGACAGAGCAGCACGGGCAGGTCTTCCTCCGCGACAGGAATCGTGGCGGCGGAACCCCCGCACAGACACACGGGAACCGCGCCCGCGGCGAAAATCAGTTCGCGCGGCGTGAACTCACACATAATGCCCACAATGGGCCGCCCTTGTTCATGCGCCGCGCGTGCGTATTCAAGACAATGTTCAATCATACTGTCGAACCACGCGACAGCGGCTGGCCTTTCCGCGTCTCTGCCTGTTGTATCGGCGCAACACGAACTCGGTTGCTGCGCGGAACAGGGGGCTGATACCTCTCCGCAAGCGCTCATAATATCCTCCCTTTCACCCGTTCGTGGGGGTATGTTATGCGCCAAGTCTACCATGTCTATAGCGCCCATATTCAAAAATATGTTGTCCGCTGAACCCCTGAAAGAAGAACCGCGGAAGCGACAACAGGTCTGCTTCCGCGGCGTGATATTGCTGTGATGTTGTGATTAGAAGCGCAGGGTGCTGGGTTCCAGTACTGTTTCAAAAGGACCGACGGCATACTGGCATATCACCTTATAGTCAATGCCTTTCTGGGGGCCACGCCATGCGGCCGAGCAGCTGAAGCCTCAGCCATACTCAAACTTGCCCTGAACGACCACCTCGCCATCGGGCATCAGAATCCGGTAAGTGGCCTCCTTTGGTCTTCCATATTCCGACATGGCTATAGCGGATTCTTCGACGTTGTCTATGCATCTGAGGTCTGAGATAACTTCCGCGCCCGCGCCCAAAACCCGCAAGTCCAGGCGTACGCTATCGTTGTGGTGTTCCAGGTTGTAACGCGACCACGTCGGCACGGAGACAATGGGACGGAATGGTTCTCCGATGGCGAGGGTTGCGTCCGCACCGGTCGTTATTGCTGTTTCCGGCGAGTCCCAGGTGCCCGATGCGATTGCTCGCCAACGCGCGCCGTTCGGTTCATCGTGATACAACACATAGTTTCGCAGGCGGTATGTACCTGGGGGCGCCAGGATTACATCTCCAGCCATACAGGACATAACGCCGCCGTCATCGCTTATCAGGGTGATTCGATGGACTGACGTGGGCAGCGCAACCTCGACAGCGTTATCCATGACGGGCGTGAGGGTGAGTCGTTCCTCTGTCTGGGAAATGTCCAAGGCATACAACGAATCCTTCAGGTTCAGATATTTCCCAAGCAGATGGCCGTCGTAAAACCCCAATTCAGCATCTTCAGACGTCAGATAGAACGTATCTCCATGCGTTTGCATCCAATGGTCTGAATCTTCATCGCGTTCGATTATCGTTCCCCAGTCGTCGAAACGGCCGTTGGCGTTGCTGTCGCCAAGGTACAGCTGATACACGGCATCATCCAGTGTAAGAGTCGCCGTGTACATGCAGTGTGGTGAAAGATAGATGTTTAGCCGATCCATCGAGATGGGCTGTTTAGGCCCCGCGCTTCTGGTCAAAAAACTTCTGAGACGAGCGCCCCAGGAAGGCCTTTCCGGCGAATAGTAGCGCACATAAATGGAAAAACTATAAGGCAGTGAAATGCCGTCTACCAGGGTCTCTGTGTCAATACCCCTGAAAAAAGCGGAAAAATACTGGCCGTCATCGGCCCCGACCCCCCGCGCATCTATTACCTGACCGGCGGTTAAATCCCGGTTCGCGTTGGCGTCGAAATATAGTCGGTCATAGAAGGCGGCGTTTCTATCGCTTTGGTCCAACACCAGCAGCCGCTCTTGTTCTCCAATACGGACCCACGCGTATAGGGGATGTTCGCTGACCAGTTTGGGCAGTTTCCATTCGCCCTCCGGCGGCGCGCTCAGCGGCACAAGGAACGCTGACCCGAAAGGTCGGAACTGGTACTCCTCCTCTGCGTCCGGATACCGTTCGTAGGTCAGGGGAAGTTCCAGCACCTGGGTATGCGCCCCTACGCAGAAGAAACACAGAACAACCTGCATCCCAACAAAATAACGCTTGCGTTTCATGGCTTACCGCTCCTTCATTGTAGTTGAAACGTGGTTTGTCGGACAGTGTCGAACGCCATCGGACTGTGTTGGACAATTACTTGTTTTGCCGTTCTATGACTGATGCCCAGGGTCATGACTCTTCGGCTCCGTTGCTTTCGTCATTATGTGCGTCTTCTTGTCCGAAACGCATCCCCGGCAGCCGGAAGATGGCGTGGAAACGCGGGCGAAATGTCGGACTCCACAGGGCCAGCGCTATGAAGGGGAGCACGAGTAAAAACACGGCCAATCCCACCGCAAGTCCTGTCGCCAGGGGAATTGCAAAAGAATAAAACAGATAGGAAACGTCCAGGCCGCCTTCCATAAGCAATAACGAGATCACCGTCATGAGGCCGGAGAAGAACGCAAGGACACATCCTATGGCAAACACAAGAATACAGAACAACCAGACCAGGTATCGCGTTGAAGTATACCGTTTCCGGCAGGCAATGCCCGCGAACGTCATTCCAACGAGGAACACGCCTGCCATGATGCCGCACACAATTCCCGTGGGGATAAGGATGAATCCCAGACTCAGGGACGAGACGCCAAACATGCCAATGACGCTTGCGGCGAGCACTACCAGCAAGGCATAACCGGCCGCGGTCATGCGCGAGGGGCCGCCCAGTTTGTCCGCCAGCAACCACAACATCGCCACGGCAAAGAGAAAAATAGCGACGCTGTCGCTCAAAAAACCGAAAAATGCGGCCAGGCCGCCCTGTTCAAGCAGCCAGAGGAGGAGCGGCGGCAAGACAAGCGGAGGAATAAGCGCCAACCACGCGCCACGGGTGCGATTGGGGGCGCGAAGCGTCAGCGCCGCCAGCAGCAGCAACGGCATAAGCAGGCGTACGGCGTGTAAATATATCGGCCAGTAATAAACGGCCGGAGCGCCTTCATGGACTCCCAGCGGGCCGAGGCTCTGGATGCCGACGATAGTCAGCGCGCCGTAAGCGGTCAGGGGTACTCTCCATGAGTACGAACAACTGCCGCCTCAGCCATACTCGAAGCGGCCTTCCGCAATCCGACGGTCGCCCCGGTACACCGCAAACCGGGGATTGTCAAAGCTGCGGTCGGCGCTGTATTGTGTGCCATCCACTCCGCGCAGGGAATAGTCCAATGACAAATATGCGCCGGAACGTGATACGGAGACGTGTGGATTCAGGGGGCCGCCCGTCTTCAGCAGTGTGTTGCCTCCGGACGCCAGTCTGACAGCGCTTTTGGGATAGCCGCTGAAACTGTCCAGAATACGCACCTGATACGGGGTATACGCGCCGCTGGGAATGCGCATCGCGGACACAGGCCAATCGAGCAGGCCGTATTCCTGGTCGCGCCCCTTGAGCAACACGCGCGAGACCAACTGCCCCTCGAAGGCAATGTCCATCAAGTCTTCCATGATGGGAGTTAGTGTAACGGCGACCACTGTCTCATCGTCCAGCGCACGGAACGCGCTTTCGATACGGTAACTTTGGCCCTCGAAATACAACCACTGCGGCAGAGGCGTTTCACCTGGCGTGGCCGAAGGCAGTCGCGCTTCGCGATGTCGTTCATGATCAAACACAAACGAGTCCTCGCTGTCAAAGATGCCGTTCAGGTTGTCGGAGACGCCCATTATGCACTGTTTTCCGTCCAGTTCGATTTCTCGCCGCCAACCGGATTTCACCGTGGCGGATAAATAGTAGTTGCCGAAAATCGTGATGTCCAGAACATAGGGCACGGCGATGCCGTCATGAAATACCTCTATATGGACATCGGAAAAAACACCGCTCCCATAAAGTGAACCGCCTCCCTTCACCCCCGGCCCGTCGTCCGTTAAATCAAGGTTGCGATTGGCGTCAATGTAGAGCGTTTCAGCGGCAACATCATAGGCCATGCCGATAAAATCCGAAGGCCCTTTGCCGAACCGAAGGGCGTGGCGGTAAACCCTGGCGCCGGCGTAGTCCGGCTCCTTTGTGAAAACCACCTCGGTACTGGGATCTAGGTCGTGGAGACTGTTCTCGAAACCCGCTTGCACGGGATGAAGAATAAATTCCAGCGGCGCGGGTGAAACGGCAGTGTCGTCTTGAGAATATGCGCTCACACAAAATAGAAAGGGTATAAGCGCTAAACTGCTGCAACGAGATAAGCACCTCATGAATTGTTGCCTCCTCTGTTTTCGTCATTGCGCTCGTCTTCTTCCATAGAGTCCATCCCCGGAAGCCGGAAGATGGCATGGAAACGTGAACGGTAGGTCTGGTTCCAGAGCGCCAGGGCAACAAAGGGCGCCATCGCCGCGAACAATGCCAGCCCTCCCAGGCCCATGGGCAGCACCACAAAACGCAAGTTGAAACGTATGAAGCGTTCACTGATAATGTCGCCGGCAATCAGGCGTGGCAGGAAGACCAGCAGCCCGCCGACCAAAATCGCGAGAATGCCGCAGCAGGGCACGGCAATGATAAAATGCCACAACAGGAAACGCTTGGGCGTATAGCGCTTTCTGCACGCCACGCCCGCAAGCGTCAGCGTGGCCAGCGCAACCCCGGCAAAAAGGTAGTATACGATTGTCGTGGTATCCAAGCGCAGGGCGGACAAACCGAACAAACCGATGACGCCGGACAGAAGCAGTATCACGGCGGCGTACACCAGCGAGCGTATGCGAGAAAGGCCGCCCAGTTTGTCCGCCAGCAACCACAAAAACGCCATCCCATAGACAAACACGGTGTAACTGTCATGTAAGGGAAGGATAAACCGGGTGACGCCGCTTTTTTCAATGCCCCAGGACAACAGCAGCGGCAGCAACAGCGCGAGCGCTACCCACCATGCGTTGCGCGTACGGTTGGGCGCGCGGAACAACAGCGCAATAAACAGCAACGGCAGGAACAGACGCGCCGCGTGCAGATAGAGTGGCCAGTGGTACAGGGTGGGCTCGCCTTCGCTCGGTCCCATTGGCCCGATGTCCTGGATGCCGACAATGCGCAGCGTGCCGAAAGTGGTCAGGGGTACTCGCCATGAGTACGAACAGACGCCGCCTCAGCCATACTCAAAATTGTCTGTTAGAATCTTGCGCTCCCCTTGGTAGATGGCAAACTGCGCGTGATTTTGATAGAGACTGTCAGGTTGGTACGCAACACCGTCCACTCCCTGGAGCGCATAATCCAAGCGAAGTCGGTTGCCCGTGCGATACGCCGTCACTTTCTGTTTAACGGGGCCGCCTGTTTTCAAGAGGGCATTGTCGCCGCTCTCAAGTTTATTCTCCCCCCTCACATAGCCGCGGAAACTGTCCAGCAAATCCACGCGCTGGAAAATGTATTCGCCTTGGGGGATGCGCATCGTGGGCTCTGGAAAGTCCAGCATGAGCATTTTGCCGACATTGTTGGCCCGGCCCAAAAGAAATACCCGCGAAACAAACGCCCCTTCGAAGTCAATGGACATAAGGTCTTCTGTAATGGACGTCAATGTAACGGCAAGGGCTGTCTCTCCGTCTACAACGCGCAGGGCGCTCTCGATATGATAACTTTGGCCCTCGAAATAAAGCCACTTGGGCAACGGTAGTTCGTTCGCCTGGCCGTAGGGAAGCCGTACGTCACGATGCTTTTCATGTTCAAACAGAAAAGCGTCACTAAAATCAAATACGCCGTCCATGTTATCGGCAATACCCAAAACACACTGCGTACCGGCGATTTCAAACTCTCCTTTCCAGCCGGAGCGAACAAAGGCGTTTATATAGTCCCCATAAAAATTGATGTCCAGTATGTAGTGAACAGGAACGCCTTCGTGTGTCAATTCAATGGCGACGTTCAGAAATCTGGCGTACCCTTGGCCGGCGCCGTCCTCGGCGGTTATGCCCGGCCCATCATCCGTCAAGTCCAGATTGCGATTGTGATCAATGTACAGCGTATGGGCCGCAACGTCATAAGCCATGCCAATGAAGTCCGAGGGGGCGTCGCCAAGGCGCAACGCGTTTCGATAAACCGTGTCCCCGGCGTAGGCGGGTTCTTGCTTGAAAACCAGTTCGCCAGAAGGGCCGGCAGGCCGGACATAGATGGAAAACGCATCTTGAACGGCCGGTAGTATAAATTCGAGAGACGCTTCTGTTGTGGAAGCTTCCTCTGCCCGGGCCTGTGCGGCCACGCAGCATAGACATACGATCACCCCCACGCCCGCAAGACCATACAAGTTTCTCATGGTTCCCTATCCTCCAGGGTAAAACAACACGCTCCCAAGGCCAAAACGTTACGCGCCACCGGCCTTGTCGCCAGCCAGCCAAACATGATTGCCGAAAGCGTAAAATTATAATAAAGAATTTCTGTCGCTATTTCAACTTTTGTTGTACGCGTTGTTGTAGCGGTATGACAGGGGCTCACGAAGCGCCGCTCTCA
>SLFT01000202.1 GCA_007124105.1 Candidatus Hydrogenedentota bacterium
AAAAAGTCATGACATCAAGGATACAGCAATCAATGAAAGTGTTATACCGCTTATACCCCGGAAACGAATTGTTCCTGGCGTCACTTGCTTGTGTCGCGTTGCTGTGCTGGGGATGCGCTTCGCTTCACCATCACACGCCGGATTCCCCTGTCGCGCCGTTTGCCGCGGATGCGTTTCTGATTGTCGGCTATGCGCCGGATTACAGCATGGAAAGGATAGCCCCGGGCGCTTACGAACGCGTTACGGATGTTATCCTGTTTTCGGCGGAGTTGACCGAAGATGGAGCGTTTCCGGAAGATGGTATTGCCGCATTGCCTGTGGCGCGTTTCCAGGAAATCAAACAGGAGCATAATGCGCGCGTCCATCTCTGTTTCGGCGGCTGGGGGCGTTCGGGCGGTTTCCCGGAGATGACGGGCGATGCGGCAAAGCGCAAGGTCTTTATTAACGCGCTCCTTCAGTGGTGTCTCGACAACGGATTTGACGGCGTAGACTACGACTGGGAGTTCCCGGCAAACCGGAAAGAACACGCCGCCTACAGCCGTCTGCTCGTGGAAACGGCCGAAGCGTTCCGTCCCCACGGCCTTCGGACAACCGTCGCCATCGGACATACCCAGCGTCTCGAGCAAAGCGCCTACGACGCCGTGGACGCCATACACCTGATGACCTATGACATGGGCAAGCGTCACGCCACAAAACGGGACGCGACGTCTTCAATGCGACGGCTCGTCCGCTCCGGCGCGCCAAAGGAAAAAATTGTGCTGGGCGTACCTTTTTATGGACGTCGGATGGACGACCGGGATATGGCTATGGCGTACAGCCACATCATGGAGCAGTATAAGCCCCAGGCCGACGAGGATGAAGCAGGCGGTTTCTACTTCAACAACATCGAGACCATAAGGCGCAAGACCCGCTATGCAATGGAGGAAGGGCTCGCCGGCATTATGATTTGGGAACTCAGCATGGACACGGACGCTAAAAACTCGCTGTTGCAGGCCATTGACGAGGAACGCCGCGGAAACAGCGCAACTTCACACGGCAACCGACTTTTCAACACTCAGCGAATAAAATAAAATAGTATTTATGTCAAGTCTTTTTGATGCGTCTAAAATTTCGATGCCCGCCACCTTGTTGTCCGGCGTTGTGTCAAGATTAATGCCGTCGGACAGTTCCCGCACACCGTCCGGCTGTGCCTCGGAAAACTGGAGATATAAGGCGTCAACCTCCTCATCGTAAAATACTTTCATCGCTTCTTGCCTTTCTTCAGAGGATAAGACGTTATCACGGTTATTACGTCATCCTCTCGTGTAAAGACGACTTTTACGGGGAAAGCAATCTCCCGCAAATGAACAATGCACTCATTATAACCTTGCTTATAACGTCCGCCCTGTAGCGCTTTCTGGATTTCTGTTTCCGATATCCCATAAAGCGCTGTACGACGTTTAGCGTGCCTGGAAAAATGTATTTGCATCAAGAGTAAACATCTCTCTCATTATATGATCTACCCTATGATACCACAAACGAACGAAGCAGCAAACGTTCAGTTCTTTTCGCCAGCAACGCGGGCCGTATAAGTGGTATATGCGGCGTCATAGTCGGGATGCGCCTCCGTTTCACTGCAAAACACGCGGACGGCGTACCCGAGTGAGGAGAGTTTATCCTGTGACGGGGGGCGTTGCGTCAGGCGGTATATTTCGGTCTTTAGCCCGGATATTTCACCAGGTTTCGTCGTGAGCCTGCGAAGATTGCGTCAGATCAAGTGCTTTGCGCAGGCCGCCGGCTGACAGCGTGTCGGGACACGTCGAAGTCGGCGGGCAAGCAAAGTGCTTGAGATGGCGTAAGATTCGCGGGCGCAACAGAAATCTGGTGAAATATCCGGGTTAGGTGCAGTCATGGATTTCTTGCCAAAGGGGTTCGCCACCATCCAACTTATTTGATCCTGTCCATTTATGTCTTGACGCGTGGTTCCATATGTCTCCAGGTATAATCGAGTAAGAATTCCCCTGAATTACTTAAGGATACGTTCAAAACCGCGAAGCATTTTCAACGGATAAAGCGTACCGCGCCACACAATGCCTTTACGCCAGAGTGCCAGAACCCCTGACCGGAACAGAAAATAACTCATCAGGAGCGCGCCGACCGGATAGAAAACCGCGGGCGCCGCAGGGAAACGGAATGCGCGGCACGATGCCGCAGTGGCGCCTGCTACGCACACAATCGCCAGCCCGCCCATAAGCTGAAGATTCGGATGCCCCGTTTGCAGCAGCGCGAAAAACGGGAGCAATTCAAAGCCAATCACGAAAGCGCACATCACCGTCATCACGGACATACGGTAACCCGCTATGGCGAAACCGTTCTTTTCAAATCCCGTTTGCATCGCTGCGATGGAAGGATACCAGCGCAAATACACGGCGCTGGAACCATTGATGATGCTGGTTCGGGCGCCGTGGGCCTTGAGCAGGAACGCCAGACCCGTGTCATCAATCACCTCGAGTCGCAAGCGTTCCAGGCCGGGCGTTCGCGCCAGCGCCGAACGCCGAAAAAGATTGAACGCGCCCGCGCCCGCGGCAATGCGGGTTTTCGGGCTTTCGATCACATAACGCGCCGCCGGTATGCTCACCGCCATGCGAAGAAAGAAGGTGTTCACTATCTTGACAAGGAAACGGTCAGCCTCAAGGCGGGGAGCCAGCGTTACATGGTCAAGCCGCCGATGTTCGCACCACGCAATGACCCGCTCGAGCACACCCGGCTCGATATGGACGTCAACATCCGTAAACAGAATCCATTCGCTATCGGTTGTTTCGACGCCCTTCTGCAGCGCATGAACCTTCCCCAGCCAGCCTTCCGGCAACGAACGGTTATGAATCACAAGAAACCGCGGATCATCTTTGGCAACCTCATCCGCGATGACGCCCGTTGCGTCCGTCGAGCGGTCGTCAATCACGACAAAGGCTATGTTCGGATAGGTCTCCTGCAACCGAAGCCGCATCGTTGACGCGATGCTCTCCTCTTCATTACAGGCGGGGGCAATCACGGCCAACGTCGGCCATGTGTCCGGCGCAGGCGCATGCAGCGCATCGAGGCGGGGAATCGTCCGTATATTGAACAGGATGGACGCCGTGATCAGGAACCAGCATCCGCATCCCAGCGCCAACGCAACCATAACGATGTTTTCAAGCAATTCATTTTCCTTTGTGTAGAATAGTCCAAACGCGGGCGTTGCCCGCATCCCAATTTACACGAGGCTTGTGGTCGAGGCCCGCAAAACAAGAGGTAATATCCTTCTTTCAACACACATCCGTTCTTATCCCCAGGGCTTCCCGGCCTCCTGCGAGAGCGCCCTGTTTCTCACGAATCCGTAAACTGGCCCGGACATTCCGCCGGGATGTTGGGCGGCACGCACCCGGACAACCACGCTGTTCGTCGCCCCAGGCTTAACGAGTTTCGCGGGGACGGAAAGCTCGAACGGCCAGGTGCGGATAATGGCGGGAGGCAAAGACTTGCCCGCCACCGTATGCTCACCGACAAGTTCGCCGTTCACGTATACCCAGGCCTCTTCGCTGATCCCCTCGAACAACAATGTGATGGGCGTATCCGTCCAGTCTTCGGGAATCTGCACGGTGTTGCCGTACCATCCGTAGCCCTGGTACCCATCCGCCCAGTATCCGGGCACTTCCACGGGCGTCCAGTCATCCTCAGAGATGTCGCCGGCAAACCATTCTTCTTCAATGCCCCGGTTGTCCGGGTCCTTGCGGAAACGCCAGGAGTCCCACCGCTCGTTAAGGTTGGGCGCCAGCACCTCGTCTGCATCGCGCAGCAAAACATCAATCTCGCAGTACTCGTTTTCGCGCATGGCGGCGTAGAGATAGTCTGCGATGTATTCGTGTTCGTGGGCGCGACGATAGGCAACAAGATCGTGTAACGCCTGTTGCGCTTCGGCGAAGCGCTCCGGATCAAAGACCGGCGCGCGTCCATGCGCCAGCAAGGCCATTACCTTTCCAGCAAGACGCGCATGTTCGAGGCCGTGTTGCAGAAAGGCGACGCGCTTTGCGTACTCGGGCCGATCGCTCTGGGCCGCCAGCGCATGGGCCTGCTCCAGGAGCGCGGCAGTGCTTGTGAAGGATTCGGCGGGATAGTGGATATAAGCGCGGACGGGACTCCACAAGCCACTTTCAGGCCAGGGGTCCAAAGGCACGCACGCCTCGCCGGCATGGCGTTCCCAATAATCGGTGTACTGTTCGATGAGCGGCGCGCCGGGACCGAAGGCGCTGAAGTATTCATCCCGCAGTTGGCTCACCTCCAGTTCTGGGTTCCAGAACAGTCGGAAATGGATATAAAACATGGGCGCTTTGACGGCCCAGTGGCCCAACAGACTATCAAAATCAACGCCGACCATGCCGTGCTCATAGGCGAAGCGGATAAATTCGCCGGCCTGCCAGGTGCTGAGCTGGGGCATGACATAACCGCCGTGGAAATAGTTGGGCCGATAGGCCATTGTTATGCCCGTCTTCTGCCAACCCAGCCACTGCTGTTTATTCCATTCGTAGGCCTCTTCGGGCATGGGCATCCATTTGTTGGCCCGCGTCCAGGGTACAAACTCGCCATATACGCCTTCCAGATTGATTTCCCGCAACGGCGCCGGGAAGTAATTCCAATACAAGTATGTGGTGACGGTTACGTTCGGATTGCGCTCTTTCGCCATGTCGCGCATGATCCTCCAGAACCGGGCGTATCGGTCGGACACATTCATGGGGATGAAATCATCGTATTCGGAAAGCCCCTCGAGCGCGCCGTCCCAGCCCATGCGATGCAGGTCCGGATAATAGCCCGCCGGCGCCGCCACGTCCCAGGCCCGGCAGTTCTCGCAATGGCAGAAGG
Source organism: Candidatus Hydrogenedentota bacterium (assembly GCA_007124105.1). GTDB lineage: Bacteria > Hydrogenedentota > Hydrogenedentia > Hydrogenedentales > CAITNO01 > SLFT01. The sequence goes on from SLFT01000202.1 coordinate 4,876, forward strand.
CGCGGTAGTCCGTCTCGCTCAGATCAAGGTCGTCGCCCCCATCCCAAGCCTCCGCCACAAGAAACTGACGCAGTTCCGGATTGGAAACGCACATCCCCACATGCTGCAACCGCCACCGTTCCAGCAATGCCTTGCGCCCGGGACCGCGTGTGCCTTCGTCATTGAGCATGAACCACTCGGGGTGTTCCTCACCGTATTTGGGCCACCAGCCGCAGAAGTAATGCGCCGTCCTGGGCTTCCGTTCGGTGAAGCCCATGCGGTTGCGTTTTAAGAAAACTTGCAGGTCGTCGCGATAGGCGAGCAGTCCTTCCTTGCTGAAGGCCAGCCGCTCAATTTCCGGCCTGTAGTTTGCCGCTTCCCCGTTCACATGATGCCAACGGATGCTCCGGAAACGTAAACGCGGCGCCTGTTCTTCATCCAAATGGTCTTCGATAGTCAGTGTCTCGTGATGGGGGATAACTGTACCCAGTTCCCCCGGCCACATCCAACGCACGCCCGCGTAGCGTTCGAGCAGCTCATAAACGCCGAACAGGGTGCCGCTGGGCACATCAGCGCGCAGCGGTTCCGCGTCCGCATCTTCCCGGCCGAACACATACAGGCCGGAACCCTCCGTGCGCAGGACAAACGTGTCAGGCGCCAGCGTCTCGGGCCCATAGCCGAGCGCTTTCGCGGCTTCCGTTACACCAACATACACGCGGTACGGCGGGGCATCCAGCGCGTTCCCCTCGGCTACAATGGCAAGCCGCGCCCCGGTCGCTTTCTCAATATGGTCCACCAGTTCCCGGGCGGCATACGCGGCCATCTTTGACGGCGTCGCCGCCGTGACCACCACAGCCTTCGCCTCGCCATCCGCCACAAGAACAACCTGTCCACTG
>SLFT01000196.1 GCA_007124105.1 Candidatus Hydrogenedentota bacterium
CGACGTGTACGTTGTATGTGTCGCACAGAACAGGAGATTTTCGCGTAATGACGGATGCTGTGGAGCGTTTGAAAAAACATACGCCAACACATGACTTTCTAATTGCTGTTGACAGTGACGGGTGCGCCTTTGACACCATGGAAATCAAGCATAAGGAATGCTTCATTCCAAATATCATTAAGCATTGGGAGATGCAGCCTATCGCCAAGTACGCGCGTGCCGCGGCGGAATTTGTCAATCTCTATTCCAAATGGCGCGGCGTGAATCGGTTCCCAGCGTTGATTAAGACCATTGATTTGCTTGCCGACTGGGATGTGGTGCAGGCCCGGAGATTCGTGTTGCCGCAGACGCCAAATCTGCGCCAGTGGATTGAAGAAGAAAGTAAACTTGGCAATCCGTCGCTGAAGGCCTGGTGTGCGGCGCATAGCCCGGAAGAAGCGCCGGATATGTACCAGGCGTTGCGATGGAGTCTCGCCGTAAACGAAAGTGTGGCGGATATTGTGCAGGGCGGCTTGCCGCCGTTTCCTTATGTGCGCCAATGCCTTGACAAGGCTCAACTGCGCGCGGATATTATGGTGTGTTCGCAGACTCCGACGGAGGCACTGATTCGCGAATGGGAAGAGCAGGGGCTTGACGCCTATGTTTTCGCCATTAATGGCCAGGAGATGGGCAAGAAGGGGGAACACATCCAATTCGCCTCAGAAAACCGGTATGAAAAGAGCAATATTCTGATGATTGGCGATGCTTTTGGCGATTTAAAGGCCGCCAGGGCGAATGATGCCCTTTTCTTTCCCATCAATCCGGGAGAAGAAGAACGGTCGTGGCAACGCTTGTTTGAAGAAGGGTTGGATAAATTTTTTGCTGGCGAATATGCCGGCGCGTACGAGGCGTCGCTAATTAAGAAGTTTGAAATCTTCTTGCCTGAAACACCGCCTTGGCAGCAGGTGTAACAACAGGGCGGTAGGATGGTTTAGTAATCAGGTAGTTTGTGTGTGGGAGTCGTTTGCCGCAACTCAGCGACAAGATGGGCAGACGTAGCGGTATAGTTGTAGTGACGGTGGTGATGTATTGTTGTGTTGATTACAACAGAAGGAAAAAGACGTACCATGGTGGTAAATGATGCAGCGGGTTCGTCCCGCAAGAAAACGCTGTCCCGCGATATCGCGGAGATATTGATTCGACGGATTACTTCGGGGGAATATCCTCCGGACTCAAAAATGCCTACCGAGCGCTTACTGTCCATCGAGTTTGGGGTGAACAGACATGCTGTTCGCGAGGCGTTGAAGCGGCTGGAAGCGATAGGGCTAATCAAGATCAAGCACGGCGCGGGCATTTTCATTGACCGCGTCAGTTTCACAGCGGGCATTGAGGTGTTCAATACGTTGTTGACAAAAGAGGACGGCAGCGTAAACACCGGCTTTCTACGAGACGTTCTCGAATTCCGCAGGGAGATGGTGCTTACCATTACACGCCTGGCCGTGGAACGGCGCAAGCCGCGCGAACTGGGTAGAATCTGTCGGCTTATTGACGACCTGACTTTTGCCCAGGGCAAGTATGAATCAGACGAGGAAGCGCGTATTACCCTCGAATTGTTCGAGGCCATGACTATGGCTACGCACAATGACGTCTACATGCTGGTTTATAATACGTTAAGTCGCATCTTTTGGTATCTGCGCAATAACTTTAATTTGGTTTTTTTCTACGAAAGCGACGATTTGGCGTTGATGAAAAAATTGCGCGAAGCCTTCGAGTTCTCCAAGGTCGAGGATGCCCAGGAAGTGGCGGCCCACTATCTGGCCTATCTGGAAACCGCGATAGAAGAGCGCATCAGCAACGAATAGACTGGCCTTCGCTTAGCAAGAAGAAGTGTGATGTGCTGTCGAGCGTGTTTGCCAATGGCGTGCCCAGCTGGACAGAAATTTTGCAAGAGGCAGAGACGGCTGTATGAGTAAAACGTGTGACATTCGCATGACGGGCGCGAGATTGCATTTTTTGCCGGTGGAAACGCGTGTGCCCCTTAAGTTCGGGCCGGAAACACTGACTTACGTTACCTGCGCCCGGGCGGCTGTGACCATCGAGGATGCGAGCGGACAGAGGGCGGAAGGCTGGGGAGAGACGCCGCTCAGTGTTCAGTGGGTGTGGCCAGGCAGCTTATCCTATCAAGAGCGCCACGAGGCGCTGAAGGCATTTTGTCTGCAATTGACCCAAGCCTATGCCGGCTTCCATCTTTCAGGACATCCAATAGAGATTGGACACGCCTTTCTTGAGACGCAACTGCCGGATTTACTGCAAGGGTTTAACCGGACACGGGCCGAGCGCGAAATGCCCTGGCTGGCGGCGTTGGTATGCTGTTCCGCTTTCGATATTGCGTTGCACGACGCCTATGGCATGTTACATCAGCGCCCAACCTACGAAACATACAATGCCGACTGGATGAACGCGGATTTATCAGCGTTCATAACGCCCGCGGCAGGCGCGGCGGTGTCTTTCAAAGAACGGTATCCCGCGGACTATCTTTGTTTTCCCCGGCCTGATAAACTGCCGGCCTGGCATCTGGTGGGTGGTATGGATAAACTCGGGGATGATGAACGCGACGGCACGGAACCCGACGACGGCTATCCTGTGCTGCTGCGCGACTGGATACGGCGGGACGGGCTCACTTGTCTGAAAGTGAAACTGCGCGGCAATGACGCGGCATGGGACTATGAGCGGCTCATAAAAGTGGGCGAGATCGCTATTGAGGAAGGGGTAGACTGGATTACAACGGACTTTAATTGTACGGTTACCGATCCCGCCTATGTGAATGAGATTCTTGACCGGTTGCTGGTGGAAGCGCCGCGTATGTATGGCATGATCCTCTATGTGGAGCAACCATTTCCATACGACCTGGAAAAGCACCGTATTGATGCGCATAGCGTGTCCGCCCGTAAACCGTTGTTCATGGATGAAAGCGCCCACGACTGGCGGGTCGTCATGCGTGGTCGTGAACTGGGTTGGACAGGGGTGGCGCTGAAAACCTGTAAAACACAAACGGGCGCGTTGCTGAGTCTCTGCTGGGCCAAGGCACATGGCATGACGCTAATGGTGCAGGACTTGACCAACCCCATGCTCGCTCAGATACCACATGTACTGCTGGCCGCTCATGGCGGCACTATCATGGGTGTGGAAACAAATAGTATGCAGTTCTACCCCGAGGCAAGCAATGCCGAGGCGGCAATTCATCCTGGCCTTTACACACGTCGAAATGGCTGTGTTGCGTTGTCGTCGCTCACGGGCAACGGCTTCGGATATGCAGTGCGGCAAATTGCTCGCGAGATGCCGGCGCCGGCGTGTATTGCCGAATAATGGCGGATGTCTGCATACCCCTCAAAGATTTCTTGTGCCCGCCCCCTCAATCAGGAGAAAGACGATACGACAAGTATATTTATCGCTTCTGGCGACAGTTAATTCAAGCGCTTTCACGAAAAGCCAATGACCATGCTCTGGCAAAGACCGGGTTGTCTTTTTACAGCAAAGCCGGGAACTGATGGCGTTTATTTTCCCGCGCAAATCAAAGGGCCAACTCTTTTTCGTGAGCGGGAAGAAATTAAGAAAGTAATGTGTTACGTTTTAACGGTTGATGATGTGTTCGTATAGACGCACTATGCAATAGATATATAAACGAAGACTTAACCCTTTGGAATTTATTGGGATATTGTTGCCCAAGGTATGCGCAAGCGTTCAAAGGAATTGAGGAGAGTAGCTGGTGGCGCCAAAAAAGACCGTGCGGCCCAAGGAATCATCACGCAAAAAAACAGACAGTGATTTATTCTTATTGCCAAAAACATTCAAGCGTCGGATAAAAGAATGCGCGCAAGACAAAAGCAGCGATGATTCCCACAAGGTCGTGTTTTTGTGGGCATGCGTAAACGAATCGGGCCTGAAACAGGGCATCAAAGGCGAATCTGATGCGGAGCGTCCTCTATCGCGAGAAGAGTGGCTGACCGTGGTGGACGAAGCGGCTTCTCTGGGCGCGAACTGGCTTGTATTGTCTTTCTGTGTGCCATTGTCGGAGTGTGGCGATATGTGGGATGTATGCAAATGGGCGCAGGAAACCCACGAGATGATGGTCGGGCTGCACATTAAGTCTGAAAAACTGTTGCGCAAGGATGTCGCCGTCATTATGAAAACCCTTGACCTGGACAAAACGCGACTGCTGGCGCGTGAGGGCGCGTTAAGTCAGGCGCGGCTGCGCGAGGATGAGAAGAAAGCGCTCATAGTATGGAGCGCCAACCCGCAGGAAGACGGAGAACGGCCCAATTGCCAGGGGCCCACCCGCATGATTTTTGTTAATTCGAAGGGCGTGTTGTATACATGTGGGTTGGTGGAAGGCAATAAAGCATATCGCATGGGCCATGTTTTTGACGCCAAATTGGAGCGTATCGTTACCGACCCAAATCTGCCGCATCATGTCGAGGACGACTTGCATTACGTTACCCCGGAATGCGATGGTTGCCCCGCGCTCATTGCCAATTATTTTTTTGAGAACCAATAGCGGACAGGCATTGCCAAAAAGCCTATTGACTCGGGTCATGAGCGGATTTCAAGAGCGACAGCCTGCTCTATGGGGAAGAGTCCGGACCAAGCGCGCCCCGAAAAAAGGAAAGGAACGTCATGTTGAAGTCATGCCGCTTGTGCGTTATGTCGGCGATATTTGCGCTGCTGCTTATCTGTGCGCCTGGTTCCAGTGCTTATGGTCGTGATGCCGGGTTCATCGGTCCAGGCGAGAGTGGTCCCATTGCCTCAGGCGGGCCGCCTTACGCGCCGGAGGCATGGCACAAGGTCGAGGGCGATGTGTTTGGGCTTGAGGACGCATGGGGAAGGCGAATAAAACCACGCGGCATTTTTCGTGTACCGGGCGGCGTGGGGTTGCTGTACAACTCGAAGCCACCTGTGGGATACACCGACGGCGCTACCCACCAGACAGGAAGTCTTGCCTTTTCGCAAAACTTGTTGGACTGGCGGGACTATCCCGACAATCCTATCTTATACGAGGTACAGGAATGGCAGGGAACTTCGCGCGCCATGCCGCGCGCCATGCTTTACGACGAGACAAATGAACAATGGGTGGTGTATTTCTGCGACGCAAACGGCGACTATCCAGGCATACGCGCCGTGGGCGCGGCGTTCAGCAATGATCTGCGGCATTGGTCCTATGAACCGGGGCCAATCCTTACTATTGATGATTTCGTTGCCGCTGTGCCTGAAAAGATTCACGCGACAGATGACGAATTGAAACAGGAAGGACGCGTCTACGCAAACTGGGCCATATACCATGAGGGGCGCTGTTATATGCATGTGTCCGGCAGTACGCGCACAGGTGAGGGGCGCACGTATAGCTCCATCCTGATGGTGAGCGACACGCCCGCCGGCCCATTCCGTCGTTACGAGGCGCTCCAGGGCGATTTCCTGCCGTCAACGCGGCCTGTATATTGGAAAGGCCGGTGGTATGCCGTATATACAGGTAACTGGGACGGCCAGTTGGGCCTGGGGTTGGCGTCCGCTGAAGCGCTGACAGGCCCCTACGAAACCAACCCACGCAATCCAATTGTTGAACTGGATACCATTTCCCGCGCACGGCCCCAGCTGTTTCGCTACGACGGCGTGTGGGCCATACTCTATTGCCACCAGCACAATACCGACAATATGCCGCTGCGACTGGCAATCGCCAATATCCATCCCGATTTGATCCCCGACTGGCGCGAGAA
>SLFT01000451.1 GCA_007124105.1 Candidatus Hydrogenedentota bacterium
ATGCCGCATCTACATTAACGCGCATCTCTTGATTTCCACGGCGTTTGGTTCAACGGTGGGTTCCGCTTCGCTTCATCCACCAAAATTCAGACTTCCTGATCCGGTGGGAAATGCGTATGGCACTAATAAACAAACAAAAAGACTGAGCAAAAAGGGACTGATGACGAAATAGCCGTCAGTAACGAAGAATTCAGGCCTTTTGCTGCCATTGGCTATTCGTTGTCCCTTTCTTGCGGCCTTACGCGAAGATGACTTAAAAAAAGTGCCAACAGGGGGGGCTACGTTAGCGCCATTCGTGACAGTCCTTATTACTGAGCAGTGAGGCGGTGCCAGAGATCGTCCGCATCCAGTGGATTGGAACTGTCCACGTCGTGGAACAGGAGCGATTGTGTACCGTCATACAGGACTGCGCCGGTCGCGCATTGTTCCTGACTGCACTGTCGGAACCGTTCTATTCCCCTCACAAATTCCGGCGAGAAGGTGGCCGCAGACTTGATTTCCACGGGATAAAGTGTGCCGCCTTCGCGAATAAGCAAATCCACTTCGACGCCATGAGAATCCCTGAAGAAATACAGTTCCGGGCGAATCCCTTTGTTGCAGGCACTCTTGATAATTTCGGTAATGACGAGATTCTCGTACAGGCTGCCGCGCAGGGGGTCGCGTGCGGCTTGCGTTGCGTTATGAATGCCCAGCAGAAATGAAACAAGGCCCGTGTCGCTGAAATAGATTTTGGAGGATTTAATCACGCGCTTGCCAATGTTTTGAAAATAAGGGGGCAGCTCGAACAGGATATGGGAAGCTTTCAGTACGCTTATCCAGTTTCTGATGGTGGTACTGGACACGCCCACATCATTTGACAGAGAGGCATAGTTCAGGAGTTGCCCGGTACGTCCGGCCAGCAACAACAAGAACTTTTGGAATTGCGACAGGTCGCGCAGTTGGATAAGCGCTCGAACATCCCGTTCTACATAGGTTTGCACATAGTTATTGAAGAACCTGCGTGAACCAAGGTTTTTCTCGTGGGTCCGCGGAAATGCGCCGCGAACGATTAGCTCATAGGGCGTCCACTCTTGTTTGTAGCATCGCAACTCCGGCAGGGAAAAAGGCCACAGGGTCAGCAAAGCTGTTCGGCCGGCAAGGGATTGACTGATTGCTTCGTGAAGCTGGGGCTGATGACTTCCAGTGAGAATAAATTGGCCGGGGCGCTGTGCCGCGTCCACAATCCCTTGTAGATAGGACAGCAATATCGGAAGCCGTTGAATCTCATCCAAGACGGCGCCGTCCGGAAACTGAAGAAAAAAACCGCGTGGGTCTTCTTCCGCAGTCATTCGAATATCCGGGTCTTCCAAGGAAAGATATGGCTTGTCGGGGAAGGCCATCTGCACAAGTGTAGTCTTGCCTGATTGTCGCGGTCCCACGATGGTAACCACTGGATATTCCGATGCGGTCTGCATCAGTTCATCTGTAATCATGCGTGTTATCCTGAACGATATCTTAGCGGTTTATGCGTGTAAATCGCAAGTTTGAATTACGATTTACACATAATCGGTGCCGCTTGTGCCGACAACACGGGCGTTCCTGTGGCCCTTTGCCCGGCGCTCGGGATGAGACGCAAGATATGCTCAGGCATGGTCCGCGCGGGGTGGTTGATTGGCGGCCCGGTAGAGGGCAACGACTTTTCCGGGGCGACTTCTGTCAGAATAATTGTGGATGGCATCCCGCTCAAATCAAGGGGTACGCGATCGGTGTGTTCAAATCACAACGCCGCCAGTACGCGTTCACTTCTTGTCATGGTATGTTCTCGTGGTATTGTTCATTGGACAGAGTTATTCTTCGCGCGCCACCATACGCATACACGATGCGTGGGCGCAATTGTTACGCGCCTTTTGTTCAGTACCGGTTGCGCGTTATTGGTTGCACCGGTGTTTACGTTAGAATACGTGATTGACGTTATCCGTGGTGTCGCAGCGATTCATTGAGTCCGGAATGTTTTGTTTCTCAAGAAGCTGACAGGAACCTTGCGAAAAAGTAGCCGAATACATCTTATTGTGGACGTGGCGCTTGCGCTGACGCTTGCGCTGACGGGCGGGGTGTTTGCCTGGCGCATGTTCGACGCGCTGGGTGAGGACACCCTCGAATGGCGGTTCAGCGTTGTGCTGACAGCCTTTCCCGCGCCGGTGATGTTCGCCGCCGGGCGCGGCATGAACAACATTGACGTGAACATGATCCCGGAACTTGCGGCCTTCTACCGTAACGACGCGTCACGTTTCGACCCCGCGCTCATCCCCGACGACTATGAAGGCTATCCTTTTACCGACTCCTACTCGTACATGCATTTCTATCTGCTCTATGCCATAGGCTGGGCCTGGCGTCTGTTCGGCATTTCCTTTTTTTCCATTCATTTGCTTTGCATTATTCTCTACGCCCTAATGATTGCCGCCTTATACGGCGTGTTCCGACTGGGCATGGGCCGCCCGTTGAGTGTTGTGGGCGCTGTGACGGCGGCGGCGTCGCCGGCCTATCTGCTTTCCAGTCCGTCGTTGCGCGATTTCGGCAAAGCCCCGTTCATGATTTTGTGTTTCCTGTTGCTGGGCGTATTTCTCAAACACCGACACACACGCCGCGCGCTGGCAGCGTACGCGTTGCTCTACGGTCTGGTGGCGGGTGTGGGCTACGGTTTTCGACAGGACTTACTGATCGCCGTTCCCGCAGCCATTGTCAGCCTGCTCTTTTTTACGCGCGTGGAAGGAACACGCCCGCTGCTCACGCGGGCCGGCGCGTCGGCGCTGCTGCTTGTGGTGTTTCTCGTGGTCGCGTCGCCGGTAATGCGCGGTGTGCGCCTGGACAAGGGTTCCGCGTCGGGACAGGCATTCACACAGGGCGTATCCGAGATCATGGAAGACCGCATGGACTTCGGTCACGCCTCGTACTCCATGCACCATCATTACAGCGACTATTTTGATTTCACCGTTGTAAACAACTACGCGCGCCGCGCCGGCTATACGACGCCTATGCAAGGACATCTTACTGCGGGACACGGCGAAGCGAGCGGCAAATACATGCGCGAGGTCATGGGGCTTGTACCTGCGGACATGTTTTCCCGGGGATTGGCGTCACTGACGGCGCTGTCGTCGGTGAACGCGGACGCCGCACGGGAAGCGGCAACCATTACACAACCCCACGGCGATTTGCTGCGGCGCCGGGCCGACCGCTACCGGTTTCTGGGCGCGCATTTCGAGCGGTGGGGCCTGGTCTACGCGTTAGCGGCGCTGCTTGTACTAAGTATTTCAAACCTGCGTCTTGGCATTGCTGCGGCGCTGTTGTGTATCTATTTCGGCGCCTATCCAAGCCTGTTGTACGAGTTCAGGCATTTCTTCCATCTTGCGTTTGTCCCCTACTGGGCGGCGGGTTATCTCGTGTCTAAAGGTTGTCGTCAACTAATGTGGCTGGCAAAAACGCTGTATAAGAAAGACTATACAGCGTTACGCCCCCAACGCTGTCTGAAGAAGACAGCGTTGGGCGTCGCTTTTGTCGCTGTTGTCATTGTGGCGCTTGGGCTTACCCTGGTCGTATTACGCGCGGCACAACAACGGCGTATGGACCGCTTCGTTGCCCTTTATGCCGATGCCGCACTGACGCCCGTGGAAACGACCTGGAGCGGTGCCGACGACCGGTTGTTGCTGCGTCCCGCAGAACCCTTGCCCGGGCTGTTGGCAACAGCGACACTGCCCGTTTTTGAAAGCGCGGGCGAATATCTCGCCCTGTCTCTGCGCCATACGGGATACCCATTGCACCTGCGCATCCTTTACGAAGACAAGCCTATGGTGGACTTTTCGCAATGGAGTACACCCCAGCCCGGGTTGACGGGCGCCGAGGGAGATTACCTGTTTTTCTTTCCTGTGTACGAACTGGTCTGGCCGGGCGATACCGAAGCGCGACGCGGCAGTTTCACGGGGTTGCTGATTCCCGAACAACATCGCCAGGCCGTCAAGGGCTTGTATCGCGTGACAAACAGCGACGCCTTTTCACTGTGGCCTTTTGTGGCCTTGCCCGAAGAGCGCGATGCGTTTCTGGCCCATAAGACCGGCCCCTTCGAGCGTTTTTTCGCAACGGCGCGTGTCGAACTGCGCGCATTCTTCGGTTGGAACCGTCGCGCCACGCTGGCGGGTTACCTGCGCTTGATCCGTCGCTATCCGGGCTATGCGCCATTCGAGACGCGCGCCATGGACTATATCCGTCGTTCCCGTTGCCCTGAAGAAGCGCTCGCGCTGTGGTCGCTTCTCCTTGACGCTTTCCCGCATGTATATATGGCGGCGGCGGCGGATGTGGACACATTACTGGAGCAGGTGGGTGTGGACATCGAGGAGACGCCTCATCTGGCGCCGGCCGATCCCTGGTCTTTGACCCGGCGCGGTCTCCAACTGGAAAAAGAAGGGCGTTTCGAGGAAGCGGCGGACTTGTATCGCGCTGCCCTTGCCGAGGCGCCAAACCTGATGTTCGCCGCCGAGAACCTGGACAATTATCTGCAACAGCGCCAGGACGCGGCAGCGCGGATTGCCGCCTGGGACGCCATCCGTATGCGCCATCCGGAAGCGGGGTTGCCTGAACTGTTTTACGGGATGGCGTTGCGCGGCGCGGGACAACTGGACGCTGCTGCGGCATGTTTTGAGGCAATGATCGAAAATCGCCCGGGCTACAGCGAGGACGCGCAGCTGCAACTGGCGGCCACCAACATTATGCGCGGCGGCGAACACGCCGGAATGGCGCTGCTCATGAAGACCCTTGAAGAACAGCCCGAGAAAAGGAGAACGGCCGCCACGGCCTGCAACGAAGCGGGTCGTTATCTTATGGAACAGGGCTCGTATGACGAGGCGGCAGCGGTGTTCGGCATGGCTTGCGACTTTTATCAGGACGATTTGTGGTCGTGCGTGGCCCGCGGTGAGGCGCTCGCCGCCGCCGGCAATGTGACCGAAGCCCGGGAAACGTATATCGCCATATTGCTTCAAGCGCCCGAGTCGCCTTACACGGCGCATCATTTGGACGCGTTGTACGAAGATGACGCGGCAAGTCGTATAGAACGCTGGCGTATGTTGACGGAAACCCATCCGGGGGCGGCTGTGCCCCGCGCGTATCTGGGCCGCGCGTACGAGGAAGCAGGTGAGGCTGAAGCCGCACTGGAAGCGTACACCGAAGCGTTACGCCTGAACCCGTCCCTGGACGATGCCCGTGCGGGCGTGGAACGGTTAAACTCCGCAGCCGCTCCGGAAGGACGCTAACCCATGAAGCGCTCGTTTCCCCTGATAGTCCTATTGCCGGCGCTCTTCATGGCGGTGTCTGTTGTCGCGTCGGACAATGAGCACAACAACGGCCCAGGTGAAAGCGAATGCGACACTGCGGCCATACTCGACCTGCGGGTTGAATATGCGGATGCGGAACTTGCCGGACTGACCGCGCCGCCGCCCGGCGTATATCTGTTTCAACCGGGAGACGGCGTTGTATTGCGCGCATACGGCCACGGCGATATCCCGGTGGAGGCTGTGTGGTCGGGAGACGTATCCGATGCAGGCCCCGTCTTGTTTGTGGACATGGACCATTCCAAGCGCATTACCGCAATTTTTCAGCGCGCCGACCAGTGGCCGGAAGAAGAGCCGCCTTGGTTCGATGTGCCCGAAAACAAAGACCTCTACGCATTCGTGGGAGGCGGCGACCTCTATGGCTGGTTTGCGGCGTCGCGGCATGAAGCGAAAGGCGCGGGAATCACCCATCTCACACATCAGGACGCCTTTCTCAGGCCAATTGCGCATTTCACATCGTTGAACCTCGAACACATCTTCTCCGGCGTAAAAGCGGACAATGACCGCACTGATTTCACGCCGCGCATTGATCCGATGCGCTTTCGCCTGGAGGGTCCCGGCTCGGTACGCGTACAATGGCCCGCAGAGGGGTCGTCGTGGGACCTGGAAGCGGAGATGACCTACCAATTCACCGGAATGGACGGGATAGACATAGAATTTTCCGCAACTGTTGGCGACGAAACATTTCCACAAGGCTACGCGGGATTCATGTGGGCCACCTATCACAGCCATTTTACGGACCATGCCATCTTTTTCCCGGGCGTGTCCAATGGTCGGGAAGGGTGGACACGTTTCGGCCCGACGATTGCCGAGGATGATTTCGGCGGCACTGTCGCCTTCCAGAACGCGACGGCGCTGCCCTACGAAGTCGGGGCCAACGTCTTCAATATTGTGACTTCCGAGGACATCTTCTTCACCAGACCCGTATACTATGGGCCACTTGACCTGTCGCTCTCTGAAAGCGGCCCACAGATGCCATTGACCTATATGATGATGTTCGACCAGGCGGCGCCCATACGCTTTGCCGTGTGGAACTGGGGCAACCCGCCCGAGGTCAGCGCGTGGGACTGGCAGTATATAATGCGGGACCCGCGCCCGGGAAAAAAGGCCGGCTACCGCGCGCGCATGGCCTGTGCGCCCCTGGATGCGCCCCAGGACGTATTGCCATATTATGACGCGTGGCTTGAAACCCTCGGGGAAGACACAAACAGGGAAGAAAGCTCGGTTCCGCCTTATCCTGAGTTGCCAATTTACTGGTCGCCCGCAAGTCTTCTCTTTGATCCGTTGATAGTGGGCGCGTGTATTGAGCGGCATAACCCTGAGCAGGCTTTGGCGCTGTATAGAAAGATTCTGTTGACAATGCATGACGCGCCGCGCACGGCGGAACGGCTTGACTCGTTGCTTGCCCGAGAATACAGCGATGAACGGCGTATTGAGGAATGGCTGTATATCCGTCGTCATCATCAGCATGCTCCTGACTCGTGGTTGCTCCTGTTGCATTTGAGCAAGGCCTATCAGGCGGCGGGTGAACTGACCACCGCCAGTGAAATGGTCCGGTATGCGCTGGAAAAACATCCGGATGAGGCGCTCCTGTTGCTCTTATATGGCGAGTTGCTGTTTGAAACAGACGACGCCGTCGCCGCCCTGGGTTATCTTGAAAGGGCGGCGGCGCTAGACGACGATGTAGCGTCGCAAGCAGGGGCGTTAGTGGCAACGTACGCGGCGCAAGCGCTGGAAGACGGCGAGCCGGCGCGGGCGGAACAGTTATATCATCAAGCGGCGGCATTGGCGCCCGACGACCATTGGCACAAGGTGCGTCTCGCGGAGACCCTCGAAGCAATGGGACGCGCGGAGGAAGCGGAAGCGTTATATGCCGAAGTATTACGCTGTGCGCCGGAATCCCCGTACACAGCGGCGGTCATTGATGACCGATACGTGGCGCGGGCAGACAGTGACGGCCGCATTCGGTTCTGGAAGGATATCCGGGCGCGGCAACCAGAGGCAATTACACCAATGCTGCATCTGGGCATAGCCCAGTATGACGCGGGGGATTATACCGCAGCGGAGACAACGCTCGAAGCCGGCTTGAAAGCAGCGCCGGACAACCCGCGTATCCGCTTTTATCTGGGCGCGGCGCGGTTGTGGTGCGATAATCTGGACGCCGCCTCGGCATATATCGAGACCGCCGCCGCCGAGGACCCGATACTGGAGGAACCGGCAGCAGCCGCCTTGGCAAAACGCGCGGCAGATGCTGTTGATGAAGGCGAGCACACGCTGGCCGAAGAATTGTACCGCAAGGCCGTACAACTGGCCCCCGGCCATGCCTGGTATCCCGTGTATCTCGGCGAAGCGCTGGAACAACAGGGCAAAGACGCGGAAGCGTTAGCCCTTTTTGTTAACGCCATGGTCGCCGCGCCGGAATCAGCGTATATTGCGGCGCTAATCAACGCGCACTTTGACGCGCGCGAGGATGCCGCCGGGCGTATTGCCGCCTGGGAACAGATCGCGGCAGACGCGCCCGACGCACCGCTGCCGCGCTTGCACCTGGCGCGCGCTTGTTATGAAGGGGGCGCGTACCAACGCACGTTATCTGTTGTGAAAGAAACATCGCCGGAGCAGACATCGCCGGAGTTGACCTTGTACCGATGCGCCGCCCAGTTGCATCTGGACGCTGTTGAGGAGGGCATAGCCTGTCTGCGCACCCTGGCGATCGAAACGCCCGGTTATCGTTCCCGGATAGGCGAAACATTGGCGACACGCGCGGACAAGGCCCGGGAAGCGGGAAATCTGGCGCTGGCTGAACAGCTGTATGAGGCCGCCGCGGCGACGGCGCCCGACGATTTATGGCACACGGTGCGGCTTGGCGAAACACTGGAAGCGCTGGGACGGGAAGATGAGGCGTTGCCCCTCTACCGTAGCGTGTTATACGCTGTTCCTGATTCGCCCTACACCGCCAACCTTGTCCACCGTCATTTTATCCAGCGCGCAGACATGACAGGGCGTATAACATTCTGGCGCGACATTCATGAACGCCGCCCGAACGCGGAAGCGCCGCAGCTGCATCTGGCGCGCGCCTGTTACGAAGCGGAACAATTCGAGCAGGCGTTGGCTGCGGCGGGAACAGCGTCAGAAAATGAAGACGTTGGATTGACCTTCTACCGCTGCGCCGCGCAATGGCGGCTTCATGATACTGCCGATGCCCTGGACTGTCTGGCGACAATAGCAGAAGAACATCCCGTGTACAGGACAGCGGCAACCGAAGCGTTAACCACGCGCGCTGAAGCGGCCGTCGAGGACACTGACCTCACGCTGGCGGCACACTTGTATCGGCAGGCAATCACGCTGACGCCGGAAGACCTGGGATACAGCATCCGACTTGGCGAGATAGCGGAAGCAGTGGGTAACCACGATGAAGCATTAACACACTATACCCATGTACTCCTGCGCGCGGAGGACGCGCCGCGTACCGCCGCGCGACTGGATGCGCTGTTGACGGACATGTTCAGTGCGGAGCAACGGGCTGCGACATGGGAAAGGATATGTGAGGACCGCGCCGATGATGCGTTGCCGTTAGTTTATCTGGGCAAGGCTTATGAGGCCGCCGGCAATACTTCCGAGGCAGTAGCGGCGTATCGCAAGGCGCTAACGCTGGAATCAGCGTTGGATGACGCTCGGGAAGGATTGCGACGGCTGGATGCGCAATAAAATTGACCGTATCTCGCGAATGCGTTATCCTGATAGAAGGTTATTTGCGCTAAGATAAGGAGCACCAGCCATGGAACCAAAGATAGGGCGCAGACGTTTTTTGCAGGGAACGGCCAGTGCCGCGTCGGGACTTGCCGCGGGCTTTGGCAGTGAAGAGCAGATTCTATTGGCGCACTTGGGGCAATCCGCCAACGACGCCCCGAATCCGCTGGCGACGCCCATGCCGCGCGGCGCAATCAAGGGTGTGGAAATCAGCCGGCTCATTTGCGGCGGCAATCTTATCGGCGGCTGGGCGCACAGTCGCGACCTTATCTATGTATCACGCCTGTTCAAGGAGTATAACACCGACGCGAAAATTCTGGAGACGCTGCACCTCTGCGAACAATACGGCGTCAACAGCATCATCACGAATCCCGTGTCCGGCGACATTATCAACCGATTCTGGGCCGAGGGCGGCAAGATACAATGGATTTCCGAGGTACACCCGCGTCATGATGATTACAAGACCACCGTGCAACAAGCCGTTGACGGCGGCGCGACCATGGCGTATCTGCAAGGCGTGGTCGGCGACCGGCTGGTGGCGGACAACCAGTTTGACCTGTTGGCGAACACAGTCCACTACATCCAGGAGTGCGGCCTGCCTGCGGGCGTTGGCGCTCATGCCCTTGATGTGGTCATCGCCTGCGAGGAGGCGGATGTAAACCCGGACTTCTACGTGAAAACACTGCACCCGGACGACTATTGGAGCGCGCGCCGTCCCGACCAGCCTGAAGAAGTAATCCGCAACCCCCACGACAATTTCTGGTGCGCCCATCCCGAAAAAACCATTGCCTGCATGAAAGCCGTGGAAAAGCCCTGGATTGCTTTCAAGGTGCTTGCGGCAGGCGCTGTTCCGCCACGGCGCGGTTTCAAGTACGCCTTCGAAAACGGGGCCGACTTTATATGCGTGGGCATGTTCGATTTTCAGGTGGCCGATGATGCGGATATTGCCATACGCGTGCTGTCCGGCTTGGAACGCGAACGGCCGTGGCGGGGGTGATCGCCGCGCCGCACTCGGCGCAGGCTCACAAAGAAAGGTGATGCACTGCGCGGGTTAGCGCCTTATCGGTCGTCTTCTATGACCAAGAACAAGACGATTCGCGCTCTAATATGTCCCATACGTTTCATCATCCTGGATATTCGTTACGACATTTATCGGCGTTGCTTTGGGGTTGCGGGCCACGCCCACATTAGAAAAACGCCGATGTCAGAGCGAATCCTTCGGAGACGGGGAACTGGCCGGGATACCGCAGGAACTGCACATGGCCGTCCATGTACAACACATTGGCGCCGCCCGGCGCGTGGTTGAACTGCGCGGCGCCGGATATACGCGCGGAGACGACATCCCACAGCACAGGAACCGTACTTTGCGCGTAGGCGGACGCGCCGGGATTGTTAATATCGGTAATCAACATCCGTTCAACCCCTTCGCGCAACCGATAGAGGGTGTCCGTGTTTGCGTTGCCAAGGGGCTGCCCCGGCGGGTCGGCCATGCCTGATATCATGGCGTGTTTCATCTCGTCTTGCAAGTCTTGGTTAAGTAGATAGTCATTGTCCGGGTTCTGGTCGCCCAGTGGCCCCTGCAAAAATGCCTCGCCCTCGAGATAGGCAATCATGGTCATCAGATACACCAGCTGCGCGGGCAGGTCGGCCGCGTATTCGGCGCCGAACAAAGCAGCGTCCACAGTAGGGGCTTCCCTGTCGCATTTGTCAAATACAAATCCATAGTACAGATAACTGGCGTCCGCCCGCGACGGCAGTCCGGCATAGGCGCATTCTTCTCCGGGCAACGCCTCAATTATGTGCAACGGGTTGTCTTCGCTGGCGTCCGGGTCCGACGGGCACACCAGCACGGCCAGGTCGGTCAGGTACTCAGGGTAGAGCGCGTCCATTTGCGGGGCCAGTGCGGCGCGCTCGTGTCCCTCCGTGCAACCTTCCGGCGTGGCCGCGCCCCAGGGGTCGTCGGCGTGGACGCGTGGGTAGTAGCCGCGCCCTTCGTTTGCGTACATGGCGAAGACGATCCCCATTTGCCGAAGATTGTTTTGACACGAGGCGCGGCGCGCCGCCTCGCGCGCACGGGAAAGGGCGGGGAGCAGGATGGCTGCCAGAATGCCGATAATGGCAATGACGACAAGCAGCTCGATAAGCGTGAATCCAAAACGTTTCATGGGGAACAGGACTCCTTGTGATTCTCTGGCAGCGTTATTATTGCGCAACCGTGAAAAGGAAACGGATTAGTCCGCTTTAATGTTGTATGCTATCACAGCGTCGCCGCGACGGATCAACAACAACCCATGGGCAATGGTCGGATGGGGCCAGTGCTGTTCCGTGCCGGCTGTCACCGTGAACTGACCGCGCACATCCAAGCCCTCGGGTGAAGGCTTGATCAATGATGCCTGTCCCACACGCGGGCCTTCATAAACGTACAACATCCCATCCGCATATACGACGTTGCCCTGGGTAATCTCCGCGGCGGTCCACATGACCTTGCCTGTCTCCAGTTCCAGACAAACCAGACCCGTCCGGTTGCTGTGAGCGGTTCCATAGAGATAGCCGTCCACCAGCACCACGCCATGGTGCTGGCAATCAAGCGTCTCGTCCCGCCATTTCGGAACAATACTTGCCCCGTCTTCGGACAATGCAAGCGCGCCGCCGCCGCTGCCGTAGCCGCTGGAATAATACACCAGGCCGTCGCCATACACCGGCGTTACCGCGTGGATATCGTGACGCGTTGTATGCTCGTGACGCCACAACAACGCGCCGGTATCCGGGTCCAGCCCCACCACACAGTTCGTCGGCATGGTCACCAGGATGCGGCGACCATTGTGCGTAATGATGGCGGGTGAACAATACGAGGCAGGCTCGTTCAGTTCGGTCATGGCCCATACGGTTTCACCTGTCATCTTATGCAGGGCAACCACAGCGCCCTCCGAGCCGCCAGGCGTACAAATCACGTTGTCGCCGTCCACCAGCAGTGACTCAGCCAGCTGCCAGGTAATATTTTCCGCGCCGAAACGCGCGAGAATGTCAACGTCCCAGAGCACGGCGCCGGCATCGAGGTCCAAGGCGTACACCACTCCCGGGCCGGAAAGCAAATACGCGCGGTTGCCGTCAATAGCGGGAGTCGCCCGCGGCCCCGCCGCCCATTCATCAAGCGTTTCCGGGCCGTAACTAATGGTTTTCTGCACCGCCCCTTCCATATCCAGAATGTACAGATGACCGGTTTGGTCAGGCGTCATACCGGTAACATAGATATTGCCGTCCGACACGGATACCGAGGAATAGCCGTCTCCGAATCCTTCCGCAATCCAGGCAACTGGCGGTCCATCTGCGGGCCATTCACGCAACAGACCCGTGGCGGTAAATTTTCCATCACCTTCAGGGCCTCGAAACCGAGGCGTTTCAGCGGATGCAAATACAGCGGATGTAAGAACCATTGTAGCAACAAAAAATGCCTTCTTCATATTCATAGTGTTTACTCCTGGTAAATTCCATTACATAAAGGATGCAATTGTATGTGTTTAGAGTCACAAAGTCAACATTGTATACTTTTGAACGTCTTGAACGTTCGTATTGATAACACCAAAACGCATATAATGCAGTCAATCATGCACAGAGGATACATTCTTACGACCGGATTACAATCAAAAAAGCCTTGGCATAAACAACAGGAGAAGCGTATGCTTTATTTCACAACACGGTTTCAGATGCTGATGGTCGCCGCCTTTGTTATTCTTGTATGTACCCCTGCCGCCGCCGACTGGCCGCAGATGGGCGGGCCAAATCGCGATAGTATCTCGCCCGAGACAGGGCTTGCCGGTTCCTGGCCGAATGCAGGCCCGCGCGAAGTATGGCGCGTGTCGCTGGGGGAAGGGTTCGGGTCGCCGTCAATACGGGGCGGCAAGGTGTATGTGTTGGATCGCATTGATAACGATATGGATAACCTGCGCTGCCTCGATCTGGAGACCGGCACGGAGCTGTGGAACTTTCCTTATGCATCGCCCGGCAGCGTCAGTTATGACGGATCGCGCACCGCGCCAACGGTTACCGATGACCGTATTTATTTTGTTGGCGTCATGGGTGATTTCTACTGCCTGGACCTTGAAACGCGCCAACCCCTTTGGAACAAGCATATCCGTGAAGATTTCGGTGAGGACACGCCCCGTTGGGGCGTACCGCAAGCGCCTGTGTTGTACAACGACCTGGTAATCGTCGCGCCGCAAGTACGCGACACCACCGTTGTCGCTTACCATAAGGATACGGGCGATCTGGTCTGGCAAAGTCCGCGACTGGGCGCGCTCGGTTACTCCATGCCCGTGGTGCTGACGCTCGCCGGTGTAGACCAGGCGGTTATGATTACGGCGGGCAAGACCAGCGTATGGGGGCTGTCTGTTGAAGATGGTTCCGTGTTATGGTCTTATGATGGCTGGCAATGCAAAATACCCATCCCCTACGCCACAGCGCTTCCCGACGATCGCCTGTTTATCACTGGCGGCTATCGGGCCGGTTCCGCCATGATTCAGCTGCGCAGGGAAGGCAATGATTTCACGGTGAAAGAACTGTTTACCACCAATGAATGCGGCAGCCAGATACAGCAGCCCATATTTTTCGAGGACCACCTTTACATCAACAGTAACTCGAACGAACGCGAGGACGGGCTGATGTGCATGACCCTGGACGGCGAAATCAAATGGAAGACGCGGGACTCACGCCTCAGATGGTTCTCCTCGCCCACCTTCGAACGCGGTCCGCTGCTGCTGGCCGATGGGCGTATCTACAACCTGGACGGACGCAGCGGCGACCTGCATCTGATCGAACCCTCGCCCGACGAATACAAGGAACTTGCCCAGGCAAGCGTACTCAGCGGCAGACAAATCTGGGCGCCCATGGCGCTGTCCCAGGGAAAACTGGTGCTGCGAAGCCAGGATGAGATGAAGTGCCTGGATGTAAAGAATCCGTAAACGCCCGAGGCAACCCGATTTGTTTTCCACCACAACACGCCAAAAACTGGCCGCACTGGCCGCGTTTTTCTTGTCCATCGCTATTGCGCTGCCGGCGCTGCTGACCTTCCTAAACCCCGCCGCCCTGGAAGGGCTCCAAGCGCGTCTGCCCGGCGGCGATGGGCGCCCGGCAACACGACAAACGGAAGAGCGCCCCGTGGATTTTTCCGGACGGTTCCAGACTTTTGACGGGACCCCTTCCAGTCTGCCCGGCGCGTGGCCGCATTTTCGCGGACCAAATCGCGACAATATCGCCGCGGACGCGCCGCCGCTGGCCGATGCCTGGGGAACGGACGGTCCAGAGGCGCTCTGGGAAATCGAACTGGGCGAAGGATACGCGGGACCCGCTGTATTCGAAGGGCGGGTGTATCTGCTTGATTATGACGAGGAGACGCGCTCCGACGCGTTGCGCTGTTTCTCGCTGGACGACGGGCGCGAAATCTGGCGGCATTCCTATGAGATCGAGGTGCGGCGCAACCATGGTATGTCACGCACCGTCCCGGCTGTGGCCGGCGGCTATGTAGTGTCCATCGGGCCGCGCTGTCATGTGCTGTGCCTGGACGCGGAAACGGGCGCGCTGCAATGGGGCATTGACCTGCAACGGGAGCATGGCACAAAAGAGCCGCTCTGGTATACGGGGCAGTGTCCGCTTATTGACGGCGACCAGGTCATTCTCGCGCCCGGCGGCCCGGACGCGTTGCTGATGGCCGTGGAACTCGCCACGGGCGATGTGGTCTGGAAGACGCCGAACCCGAGGGGCTGGAACATGTCCCATGCATCCATCATGCCCATGACCCTCGCCGGGAAAGCCATGTACGTATACGCTGCGGCAGGCGGCGTGGCGGGCGTCTCCGCCGAAGGCGACGATGCGGGCGCGTTGCTGTGGCAGGTTCCCTGGGAAGCGCAGATTGTGGCGCCGTCCCCGGTGGCCGTCGGTGAAAACCGCGTCCTTGCGCTGGCGGGCTACGGCGCGGGCGCCATGTTTATTGAGGTGAACGCCGCCGGTACGGGGTTCGAGGGCCGGGAAGTGTCCCGGCACGGTACACGCGACGGCATCGCCGCCGAACAGCACACACCCATTGTGCGGGACGGGTTCATATACGCTATCATGCCCAAGGATGCCGGCGCCATGCGCGCGCAATTTGTTTGCCATCGTCTGGACGGCGAACGGGTCTGGTCCAGCGGTCAGGAAAATCGTTTCGGGCTTGGCCCCTGGCTGCTGGCTGACAACAAATTCTACGTGCTGGACGACGAAGGCATGCTCTACCTGTTGCGCGCGTCGTCGGAACGCTATGAACTGCTCGACAAGGCACAGGTGCTGTATGGCCACGAATCCTGGGGGCCTCTTGCGCTTGCGGGCGACCGGTTGCTCGTCCGCGACCTCACGCGGATGGTATGTATCTCTGTGGGCGTGAAACAATAACGGAGCGTTGCGCGAAACCAATGCGTTTATCCAGGCGGGGCGGCGCTGATGTCTTGTTACTGGAGAACCCTGGGGCTGGCGGAAAACGATAGAATGCAAAGCCAAAATTTAACAGACCTGAACAGCAAGCCCATCAATCGGCTGATGTGGCAATACTTTTGGCCGTCCTTTATCGGCATTCTGGCGCATTCGCTCTATAACATTATAGACCGCATCTTCATCGGCCAGGCGCTGGGCGCGGAAGCGTTGAGCGGCGTTACCGCTGTGTTTCCCATCATGATAGTGATGCTTGCCTTCGGGATGCTTGTCGGGCTGGGCGCGGGCGCGCGCGTATCGCTGGCGCTGGGAAAGCGGGACATGGAAACCGCCCGAAAAATCCTCGGTAATGCCGTAATCCTGGTGTTCATTGTATCCGCCGTCGTAACCGCTTTTGGCTTTCTGATCAAGGGGCCGATGCTGCGGCTTTTCGGCGCCGGCGACGCCACCATGCAATACGCAAACGACTATCTGAACGTTATCCTCTGGGGCGTGGCGTTGAATCAATTCGGATTTTCCATGAACGCCATTATACGATCAGAAGGAAACGCGCGCATTGCCATGTACAGCATGTTGATTAGCGCCGGGATCAACATTCCGCTGGACGCCCTGTTTATCCTGTACCTGGATATGGGCGTACAGGGCGCCGCCCTCGCTACCATCATTTCCATGTCGGTATTGTCCGTATGGGTGCTCATCCATTTCCGCAGCAAACGGTGCGTGGTTCCTTTGAAAAGTCGGTATATCCGCCTGCAACCTGGAATCGTACTGGCCATTCTGTCCATTGGCGTGTCGCCGTTTCTCATGCAGATGGCGGGCAGCGTGGTCCATGGGTTGTTTACCATTAACCTTATCCGATACGGCGGTGATTTGGCTGTGGGCGCAATGGGCATTGTGCTCAGCGTAACCTTCATTGTCATTACCTTCTTCATCGCGTTGAACATGGCCGCCCAGCCCATCATCGGCTACAATCACGGCGCGGGCAATTTCTCACGCGTAAAAAAGACGCTCACAAGAGCGGCGATCGCCGCTACACTGGTCTCAACGGCGGCCTGGGCGCTCATACACGCCATGCCCGCGCTCATTGTAAACGTCTTCATAAGAGGCGATGATGAAGTGATGGCGCTGGGCGTACAAGGGCTGCGCCTGTTTCTGCTCATGTTGCCGGTTATTGGTTTCCAAGTGGTAGTGGGCAATTACTTTCAGTCCATAGGCAAGCCGTCCACCGCAATCTTCCTGACCCTGCTGCGCCAGGTAATTGTGCTGATCCCCCTGTTGTTTATACTGCCGCCCATACTGGGGCTGAGCGGCGTATGGCTGGCCGCGCCCATTTCCGACACCGTTGCTGCCATCGTATGCGGCATTTTGCTTGCCGTGGAAATGAATAAGATAAACAAGCGGATAGCATCAAGCCGCAACGTCACACCGCATCCGTGATCTATGCAGCACCCGCCCAGCCCCATGAGGTGTCACAGGAAATGCAAATCTCAGGTTGCCATATTTGACCATGATGCGGTCACTGCGAGCTGCGATTCAAGGTTGGCGTGACAGTATTGAGTATCTGCGCCGCAGGCGCCGCTTCTTCCGCGCAACGTCCCGGACGAATCGCCTCCGCAGGAGGTCTGGGGCTCCTAAGAAACAAAAAGCGCATCATGCTTAGATTCAATAACATAGAAAACTTGGGCTGCTTCTTAAACTGCCCGATTACGAGTACGAGATACGAGCACGAGCACGAAAAACGAGGCGACGACCTTCGTGCTCGTACTCGTGCTCGTCAATCGTAATCGAAACTTTGGGTCACGCCGTTTCTTTCAAGAAAATCCCCGCGCCGAGGGGTATCTGCTCGCAATGACGTAACTTGGGTTGTGGGCAACGCCCGCGCTGGTTGATCAGCCTTTTTGATTGTAGTTCTGCGACTCTGAGATACTGTACTGCGTAAAATTTGTGCGAACATATTGAACGCGCTTGCGTGACACTTGTGATGTAGTCGGAAATAATATCTGGAAAGGAATAGACATGACTGTTACATCTATCTTCACTGTGGCGATGGTTGTTCTGGCGGCGGCCGCGCTGGGCGCGGATGAAGGCCCATCCTCGTGGCGCATTTATATCGGCACCTACACAGGCGGCGAGAGCGAGGGCATCTATATGCTGAATATGAACGCCGCCACCGGCGAACTCGAGCACAAGGGGCTGGCCGGCGCGGTCGAGAATCCATCCTTTCTTGCGCTGCACCCAAGCAGACCGTTGCTGTACAGCGTGGGGCGCGGCACAAATGCGGCCGGCGAACCGGCAAACCTCGCGAGCGCCTTCGCCATTGATCCGGATGACGGTAACTTGACCTTGCTGAATCAGGAGTCCACAGTGGGCGCGGGGCCGTGTCATGTGGCGGTGGACCGCGCGGGACGCCATATCCTGGCGGCCAACTACGGCGGCGGCAACGCGGTGGTGTTGCCCGTTGACGAAGACGGCAGCCTGAATGAGGCCAGCGATTTTGTGCAACACGAAGGTGCCAGCGTTCATCCCCGGCAACAGGCGCCGCACGCCCACGCCGTACAATTGGACAAAGCGGGCAACTTCGCGTTCATCATTGACCTGGGCATTGACAAGATCATGGTATATCGGTATGACGACGAGGCCGGTACGCTCGAACCCAACGATCCGCCTTATGCCGCGCTGGCGCCGGGCGCCGGGCCGCGCCATTTCGCGTTTCATCCCGCTGGACGCTTCGCTTACGTGGTCAACGAGCTCGACAATACGGTCACGGCGTTCACCTATGACGCCGATGCGGGCAGGCTTGAAACGATTCAAACCATTGGAACGCTACCCGAGGATTTCGACGAGGAAAACACCACGGCGGAAATATGCGTCCATCCTTCGGGACGTTTCGTCTACGCCTCGAACAGGGGCCACGACAGCATCGCCGCTTTTGCCGTTAACCCCGACACGGGTATGTTGACAAGCGTCGGCCAGACCGCGACTGGCGGACGCACGCCGCGCAACTTCAACATCACACCTGACGGCGCGTTCCTGGTCGCGGCCAACCAGCAAACCGACAACATTGTTGTGTTGCGCATAGACCTGGACACCGGCGCGCTTGAAGACACTGGATATAGCGTGGACGTTCCCGCGCCGTCGTGTGTGCTGTTTTA
>SLFT01000321.1 GCA_007124105.1 Candidatus Hydrogenedentota bacterium
GTCGCTGCGCGGGTTGTCGCAACCGTTATATTGACGGTGATGAGATGGACCTCAAGGGAATCTTGAGCGACTGGCTTCTGGTCGGCTTGAGCGTTTTGGTTCTCTTGTCGCTTGCTGCAATACGTCAGAGCTAAACGCGCAGTACCCCTGAGCGCCAACTGAAGATAATTCGTGTGGATGTCGGTTGTTTTAACAACCGGCATCCACTTTTTTTGCATTTGCGATCACTGGCGACAGCGCTTCCAACTGCCGTGATAATGTTCGTAAGGTTGATTTTGTTGTGCTGCTATGTCGTAAATCAACGGCAGGAGGTGTTTGAATGTGGGGCGCGTGTGTTCCAAGATGAAACGGGCATGCAAGGTCGCATGGCCATGGACAAGGGAACTGATTCTGTAAAGCATTATTTTCGTATGTGTTACAGTTCTTCCGACGCTAGAGAGGCGCCTCTGCGCATTCGGCATGACCTATGCGTTGTGTAGGTAGCCCTGATGAAGCGGCGCGCATAATGCTGGCGCGCCGACCATGAGGCAAGACCAAACACAAAGGAGGTTGATAGCATGTCTAAGACAATTGGCATAGACTTGGGTACCACGAATTCGTGCGTGGCTGTACTCGAGGGCGGCGAGCCGGTGGTAATCACCAACCCGGAAGGCTCGCGCACCACGCCGTCGGTGGTGGCGTTTACCAAAGACGGAGAGCGTCTTACCGGCGCCGCAGCCTGGCGGCAGGCGGTTACGAATCCTGAGAATACCATTTTCTCTATCAAACGATTCATGGGCCGTCGGTATGACGAAGCCCTTGAAGACAGCAAGCGCATGCCTTTTTCCGTGACCCAGGCGAACAACGGCGATTGTCAGGTTGCAGCGCGTGGCAAAACATATCGTCCGCCCGAGATTTCCGCCATGATCCTGCAAAAGTTGAAGGAAGCGGCGGAAGCGTATCTCGGTCAGAAGGTAACCAATGCGGTGATTACCGTGCCCGCCTATTTCAACGATTCGCAGCGTCAAGCCACCAAGGACGCCGGCCGCATTGCGGGCCTCGAAGTAGCCCGTATTATTAACGAGCCTACCGCTGCGGCACTGGCTTACGGCCTGGACAAGAAGAAAAACGAAAAGGTGGCGGTGTTCGACCTTGGCGGCGGCACTTTCGATATTTCGATTCTCGCCATAGACGAGGATAGTTTCGAGGTGCTCAGCACCAATGGCGACACCCATCTTGGCGGCGATGACTTCGACGAAATTATCATTGATTGGCTGGCCAACGAATTCAAGCGCGAACAGGGCATTGACCTGCGCGCCGACAAAATGGCGTTGCAACGGTTGAAGGAAGCGGCGGAAAAGGCGAAACGAGAACTTTCCTCCGCCATGCAGACGGATATAAATCTTCCGTTTATAACTGCGGACGCCAGTGGCCCGAAACATCTGAACTACATGTTGACCCGCGCCAAGCTCGAGCAACTGTGCGACGAGACGGTGATGCGCGTGAAGGGGCCGTGTCACAAGGCGCTTGAAGACGCTGGATTGCAGGCGTCGGACATTGACGAAGTCATCCTGGTGGGCGGCATGACGCGTATGCCGTCCGTGCAGCGCCTGGTAAAAGAGCTGTTCGGCAAGGAGCCTCATCGCGGTGTGAATCCCGACGAGGTTGTGGCTATTGGCGCGGCCATCCAGGGAGGCGTACTTTCAGGCGAGCTGAAAGACGTTCTCTTGCTCGACGTGACGCCGCTCTCGCTTGGAATCGAGACCCTTGGCGGCGTGTTCACCAAACTTATCGAACGCAACACGACCATCCCGGTTTCCAAGCGCGAGATATTCAGCACGGCTGAAGACAACCAGAACGCCGTAACCGTGCATGTGTTGCAGGGCGAACGTGATATGGCCGCGGACAACCGTACGTTGGGTCGGTTTAACCTTGAAGGCATACCGCCGGCGCCGCGTGGCGTTCCGCAAGTCGAGGTAACCTTTGATATAGACGCGGACGGCATACTTCATGTATCCGCAAAAGACCTGGCGTCCGGCAAGGAACAACGCATTCGCATTGAAGCGTCTTCCGGACTTGATGAGAGCGATGTGGACCGCATGGTGCGAGACGCCGAGCGTCACGCGGCCGAGGACAAGCAGCGCCGCGAAGCGATAGAAGCGCGCAATAGCGGCGACCAGTTCGCTTACGCAACCGAGCAGTTGTTGCGCGAACACGGCGACAAGGTTGACGCGTCGGACAGGGCCGCTGTTGAGAAGAGTCTGGAACGGCTGCGCGATGCGTTAAAACGCAACGATACCGACGCTATTCGCAGGGAAACCGAAGCGGTCAAGCAGGCGTCCCATAAACTTTCGGAGGCGTTGTATCGCGCGAGCGCCGACCAGGCGCAACAGGCTGCCGGCGCCACGCACACCGCGCAAGCGGGACAAGGCAACAGTGATGCCTCATACTATGACGACGCCGCGGACAGCGACCCAAATACTGTGGATGCTGATTTTACCGTGGTAAACGACAACTAAAGAAGAAACGCCGGGTGCAGCGGCAGTTTGTTGTTGCGCCCGGCAACCTGTCTGGTAAGATACCGAATAGGGGAAAGCGCGAAGAGAATAATCCCAATCGGTTCGTTGCCGTCAATGGCGATAGGGTAAAGTCGTCTGCTTGCGACATCTATAGCAAGTCGAGTCATCCTGCAAGTACTGTGAATACGACAGCTGCTGTTTGCCCGTCTTCGCCCATGCAGGCAACCCGGTGCTCGCCGGGTGTAAGACCAAGGTACAGGGGGACATTATGTGCAGAACGTCCCAGGTATCGGTCATTGTGATACCAGTGCAAAGACGTACTGTTATTGCTGGCGCTCAGTTGGATACGGTCGCCCCTGTCGTCTCCGGTAAGGATATATGTGGCGTTGTTGGCTGGGGCGACAATATCGAGATGCTTATGACGCTGTGGTGCGACTGATTCGGGGTTGGCCTCTTTTTTCGTTGTTGTGTAGTGTTCTGCCGCCCAGGCGGGCGCGGTTCTCCGGGGAACCCTGGCAAGGTCCCATGTGTAAGGCGCTCCTGGCCAGTGCGTGTCCACGACGCCGTTGTTTCCGGGCCGGTGTACGTCGCAACGTCGGTGCAGATATTGGTTCTGAGGCAGCCAGGCCGTGAGAGCAGCGGGGCACCATTGGCTCTTTGGGAGTCCAGTCACAGCGCACACGGCAGTCTCGCGCAACGTGTGCCTTCGATGGGGCCAGTCGGGCGTGGACATTACAGGCAGCGACCGGAACACGCGCGACACCAGCGGCAGCGCCGCATGAGCGCCAATCAATCTGTTTGAGGGACGTCCGTCGTTATTGCCCAGCCACGCGCCCACCACATAATGGCGGTTGAACGCCACTGCCCAGGCATCGTGATAGCCCGTGGATGTACCCGTCTTCCAGGCCACTCGCGTGGTTCGATCGCCCGGACGCACCAGGTTGCTCAAAGTCTCCTCAGGGAAGGGTTGCTCGAGCATGTTCCATAATGCGAGCGCGACGCCTTCGGACAAGACCCGTTTCTTCGACGCTTCCGGCTGCCGGTTGTGCAATCGAAGCGGGGCGTGTTCGCCCAGACGCGCAAGAGCCAGATAGGCTTCAACCAGTGATTCCAGGCGTACTTCACAGTTGCCGAGGACAAGTCCCAACCCATAGGCTTCCGCCGTGCGGTGCAGCGTGTCAAATCCGAGCTGTTTCATGAAGGTCATGGTCTCTGCCACTCCCACACGGCTTTGTACCTGTATGGCGGGCACGTTCAACGACCAACGCAGCGCTTCCGTTGCCGAGACCATGCCGCTGAATGTGCCGTCAAAATTGACTGGATTATACACGCCGTAATCAAGGGTGTTGTCAAGCAGTCCCTCTGTGGGATAAAGCCGATTTGTTTCGAGTGCGAGGGCATACACGAACGGTTTCAGCGCGGAGCCTGGCGCGCGCGGCGCACGACACAGGTCTACTTGCCCTTGAATCACGTCGTTGTTGAAGTCGGCGGAGCCGACGCGGGCGAGCACCGTGCCGTTTTGCGTGTCCACAACCAATAACGCCGCGTTGGTTATCTGGTTGTCAAATTGTTTGAGATAGTGGGGCACAAACGTCTCAAGTCGCGCTTGCAATACGCCGTCCAAGGTAAGCCGCAACTCATTTCGCTCTTGTATACTATCCCGGAAGGCCATAGCGATATGGGGCGCATACGTTGGGTATTCGTGCCAACGCACACCCAGAGGCTGCGAAAGGGCGCGCTCATACTCGCCCGTCGCGATCATGTCCTCGCGCAACATGCGCCGCAATACATGGTCTCTGCGGCGCAGCGCCATCTCAGGGCGTCGCAACGGGTCAAAGGCGGTTGGCGCCTTGGGCAGTCCCGCGAGCGTTGCCGCTTCCGCCAGGGTCAGTTCCGCGCTGGACTTGCCGAAATACCGACGCGCGGCGGCCTCCACGCCCACAAGATTACCGCCATAAGGCGCTTTGTTTAAGTAAGCCTCCAGAACATACGATTTACTTGCTGCATAGTCCAAACGTATCGCCAGCAGCGCCTGTTGCATCTTGCCGACGAGTGTGCGCGGCGTGGGGGTGCGCTGTTTTACCAATTGCATCGTTAGGGTTGACGCGCCAGACACATAGCGTCGCGCTTTCAGGTTGAGCCATGCCGCGCGCATGACGGCCCGCGCGTCCACACCGGCGTGTTGATAAAACCGCTTGTCTTCGGCGGCAAGCGTTGCTTGTTCCAGGAGAGGATTAATCTTGTCAAGCGATACGGGGAATCGCCATTGTTCGTTCCTGGTCAAAAACGAATATAGAATATCGCCGTCGCGGTCCAGCATTACCGGCGACGCCTCTTCGGCGAGATACGGCTGCACATCCAGGGGGTCCATAATTCGCGCAACCAAGCGCACAAGTGCGTGATCGCCTTCCAGGACAAGTACAAGCGCCATGAACGCAACCAGTGGAACAGCGAAACGGAATGTGTGCAGTATGATAATTCTAATGGTCTTCATCTTAGAGCCAGCTTACTTGTGAGTACCGTATTGTGCCTCATTTCCGGTTGTTATTTCATCATGCGGCACTCTGTTTTTCTTGCGTCTGCTCGAAGTCGCGTCTTTGCTGTATAAATTGTGCGAGAATAGCCCCTGGGGAGTTATCCGCGAGTAAATAGTTCAACGTATTCTGCAGACTGACGATAACCATGGCTTTCGATGGCGCGATCAGATAACAGTTGCGCCAGCCGTTGATCATCACGTTTCTTGCCTGCGGCATGCTTGCGGGGCTGGCGGGGCGACCAAGAGGTCGTTGCCCCTGCGCCCCAGGAGGAATTGACGACAGGCGACCTGCTGGTGGTTGTTTGCGCCGGCACAGCAATCAAGTCCATTACGCAGCAGGCGCCGCTCTAGCCGAGACACGGCGTACTTTGTCTTTTGCACAAGTATGCAGTTTTCATGCATCCATGATGCCATGGCAATTTGGTTTATGCTATCATAAATTTGCTGGAAACTCGGCATGGCCGAACAACAGCGGAAGAACCAACCTCATAGGAGAAGGCCCTCATGCGTTTAATTAGTTGTATGATGTTCGTACTATGTGCAATGCCTCATTTGTACGCTTCCGAATGCGAATCGCTGACCCTGTCGGATTCGCTAGACGGCTGGCGCATCCTCAGCGGCGAATGGCGCATTGAGGACAGCGCCATTATCGGGCGCGTGGCCAAGGACGAAAACGGCTGGCTGCTCTA
>SLFT01000320.1 GCA_007124105.1 Candidatus Hydrogenedentota bacterium
ATCTTTTTTTTTTTTTTTTCATACACATAAACGCAATTGCCGCCCGCTCGTTTTGCGCCGTACATCATTTCGTCCGCAAAGCGAATAAAGGACTGGGGCGTACTATCGTGGCGATATGTCATCACGCCCACACTCAACGTACATTCGTCAAACTTGCGCGCTTCAAAAGAGGCGCGGATGCGCTCGGCTATCTGTTGCGCCAATTCCACGTCAGTTTCCGGCAGGATAATCGTAAATTCGTCGCCGCCGTAACGACATCCGATGTCAACAAACTCGCGGGTGCATTCGCGTACCACATCGCCGATGGCCTTCAACACCTTGTCCCCCTCAAGATGGCCTTTGGTGTCATTATATTGCTTGAAGCGGTCCACGTCAAACAGCAACAGCGACAGGGGGTGGTCCTGGCGACGCGCGCGCTCAATTTCCACCTGAAGCCGTTCGTGAAAATATCGCTGATTGTACAGACCGGTCAACCCATCCTTGATGGTCAACTCCTTCAGCTCATTTTCCAACTGTTTCTGTTGGGTGATATCGCGGCAGATACTGAGCACGGAATTTTCGCCGCCTCCTGGCTCATGTATCTGTGACACAGACATCATCACGGGGATATGCCGGTCTTCCTTGTGGATCATTTCCGCTTCGTAATTTCTAACGGGACCGCTCTCAAGTTGCTTGTACAGTCGCTGTATTTGTTCCTCGCCTTTACGAAACAGGTCCGGCAATGCGACCCCTTTTAATTCCGAGGGCGTATAGCCAAGCATATCCGTAACGCCCTGGTTGACGTAGGTAATCCGGTAATTCAAGTCGCTGGTCACCACTGTGTCCACGGAACTGTTCAACAGGTTTTCAAGATACTCCTTGGTGCGACGCAGTTCCTTGTTGGCGATTTCAAGTTCTGCCGTTGCCTCGCGCACCCGCTCCTCGAGGCTGGATTGGTAACGACGGTTGTCGAGCAGCAACCGCCGCCGTTCCAGCGCTTTCTCAACAGTAAACGCCAGATCACCGAGGTGAAAAGGCTTCACCAGAAAATCGGAGGCTCCTGCGCGCATTACCTCCACCGCGTCGTTGACATCCATCATGCTTGTGGTGATGATACATGCGAGCTCTTTGTCCAGCGCAAGGGCTTCCTTCATTATCTTGATGCCGTTGTCGGGGGAAAGATAGAGCTCGGTCATGAACAGGGTATATTTACGCTGTCGCAGTTTTTCAAGCGCCTCGTTGGCGGTACGGACACTATCGCATTCATAGGATTCGCCCCGCAGGAAATCCTCTACCACCTCCAGGGTGCCCGCGTCGCCGTCGAGATATAGAATGTTTTCAGCCAACTCACTTCCTCACGTTTCATTATTTATGATGGAGGCGAATAGCCTCATGAACGCCTGTCCCACTGTTTCATACATTGCCACCTACACACCTCTTATCGTCCGCACCAGCTTCGCGCGAAACATCAACACCCGCAAATATGTTTATTGTCCTCTACCTTGTACAGCATCCCATGCCGCGCGTTGTGGAGGCGCCCTACAAATACTTCATAACAGCGATCATGGCTATGATGCTGCCCAGGGCAAGCCCCTTTTCCAATCGGCCAGGCAGTTTGCTCCCGTCTATGTCCATGCCGGGCGCTTCGCCGCCAGGTCTCGATTGCGGACTGAGGTCGTCCATCTGCGCGTAGGCATCATCGGGCATTGCAAGAATACAGAATACCACCACTACGCATATTAACATTGTCGTTGCAATCACATATCTGTTCATGGGCACTTAAAACTCCTGTCCGTTCTCGCGCGGCCAGCATACGCCGCCACATTACCCAGCCTCATCGTGCGCTCAACACACACGATCGCTCCCGAAGAAAACGCTTTTTCATGCCTTGTAATAAGACGCGGCACTCCGTTCCCACAGGATGTTTATTATCCTGCCCACACAATGCCTTGTATATCATACACCTATATTATACCTTATTTTACGCCAAAAACGGAAGTTTTCGTGTAACAGTCTATTAATAAACATCAAAGGTGACCTGTAGATAGTGAAGCGAAGGGGAATCCACCGGTACAACGTGCTGAAGCGGAATGGTGGTTCCGCTTCGTTTCACCCATCACAGAATTGAATATTTTGAGTTAAAAGACGTCGCGCCAACCAATTACATTTCATTTTGGTTCTCGGTACCGACCGACACATTGTTGCATCTCTCGTCGTCATCTGCGGATAGATACTACGTCGTTCCTAATGGCTTCCGTAAGCGTTTCAGCGGTTGTCGTTTGAAATATGGGCATGACATAACGCGGCAGGAACAGTGTCGGCATCGGCCTGCGGCGTCGTGTTTCCACGCGATGTAAGTTTTAGTGCGCAGCCAGTTTAGCGGCTGTCGCCGCTTTCATGTTATGATCGTACTGTACAGGACTTTTACGCCCTTGAGGAGAACCGTCATGGACGATGCATTTGGGCGACCGCCGCGCACAAGACCGCTGCTGATAAACATTACGCCGCTGGTAGATGTAACGCTGTTGCTTTTGATTTTCTTCATGGTAACCGCCACGTTTCGTGAGATGAGCGCGCTGGATATTCAGGTGCCCAGCGCGGCGTCTGGCGTGTCCCAGCCGATTACAGGCTGTGAAATCGTAATTGACGCCGATGGCGCACTGAAATTTGAACAAGTACCTGTGGCGCACAACCAGTTACGGCCGTTGTTGCGCGCCTGGATTGCGGAGCATCCCGGCGCGGAAGTAACCATACGCGCTGATAAACGCGTCTCCTATGAACACGTGGCAAGCGTTTTGGATAGTGTGCGCCTGGAAGGCGTTGAGCAGGTAGCGCTGCCTGTGATACCCCAAGGCCACTGAAGATGTCGGGCGGCAACGCCCATGCCAGGGCGCCCACTATCCATCACGAACACACACAATGTACAGGAGAAACACATAGGCAGCGAAAGAGAGCGTGGCGGCATCATACAATCTGTTGCCGCATCCGTTCCTGTCGTGATATGTTACCATCATGGACGAAAACATGAAAACACCAACCAGCAGCCGTCGCGGATGCGCCGGTTTATTCTTCGCTTTCATTTTAGCCATGGGCGCTGTGTGGGGCGGCGGCCTGGGCTTTTTTGTGTGGCTGGTGGATGACGCCGGGAGCGAAGTTGCCGAGGCCCTCGCCGATTTCAGGCCCAAGGTGGGCAGCAAGGCATACAGCAGCGACAGCCAGCTGATAGGCGAGTTCGCCAGGCAGGACCGCCAACTGGTGCGCCTGAGTGATATACCGCTGCATGTTCAAAAAGCCTTCATTGCTACTGAAGACCATTTGTTTTATGAACACAGGGGGGTGCGGATTGACGCCATTATCAACGCGTTTCTTGACAATATCCAATCGGGGCGCACCCGCGGTGGGAGCACCATCACCCAGCAGGTGGTTCGCAATGTGGAATCACTCGAAATTGGACAGGAACGAACGTATGATCGCAAGATACGCGAGGCAATTGCCGCGTTACAGGTCGAGCGAGAATTTACAAAAGACGAAATCCTTGAACTTTATTTGAACCAAATTTTCCTGGGAATAGGCGCCTGGGGCATTGAAGCGGCGGCGCAACAGTATTTCGGCAAGAGTTGTCAGGACCTGACGCTCAGCCAGGCGGCCACCATTGCCGGACTCACCCAGTCGCCCAATCGCGGCAATCCCATTGTCAATCCCAAAGCGGCAGCAGTACGCCGCGACATCGTTTTGCGGCAGATGCTCGATAGACACTTTATTACGCAATCCGAATACGAGGAAGCGCGTCAGGAGGATATTGAGAGCGCCGTAGCGCGTCCCGATGAAGACACGCGACGTTTCAGCGACTATTCACTGATGGGCCGTTTTCGCGCTCCTTATTTTGTGGAGGAAGTCAGACAGTTTGTGCGGGACAGATATGAGGTTGAGCAGGTTTTCGAGGACGGTCTTGAAATCTACACGACTTTGGATATGCGTTTGCAGGAGATTGCCGAGCGCGTGTTATTGGCGGCGCTGGATGAATTTGACGAACGCCAGCGCGAACGCCTTGAGCGTCAGGGAAATGCGGATGCGTTCACGCCGGTGTCCGGCGGCCTGATATGCATTGACAACCGCCCGCCCTACCGCGGCTTTGTCCGCGCCATGGTTGGCGGACGCGACTTCACCCGCGAAAAATTCAATACGGTTACGCAGGCGCGACGACAGCCCGGCTCGAGCATCAAGCCTTTCGTATGGGCCGCCGCCATCGCTTCGGGTATGACCCCGTCCTCCATTGTTGTGGACGCTCCCTTTCAGCGGGTTGCGCCCAATGGCCAGATTTGGGCGCCGAAAAATTTTGACGGCAGCCATAGCGGACCCGTTCCTATCAGACTGGCCCTTGAAAAGTCCATTAACATCGTCTCCATTAAACTGCTGGAGCAAGTGGGCGCCCCCCTTGTTCGTTCCTATATGCAGCGCTGCGGTATTCCGACCGATGTACAGGGGTTGACCATCGCGCTCGGTTCCAGCGAAGTACGGCTCATCGAACATGCCGTCGCCTATTCCGTGTTTGCCAACGGCGGTATGCGTTACGACCCTGTGATGATAACGGAGATTCGCGACCGGGACGGCGTACAACGGTATAACTATCGGGACCATGTCAAGGCGGAACAAGCCATGGACCCGAAAGTGGCTTATGTCGCCATGCACATGCTGAAGGGCGCCTGTACCCCCGGTTATGATGTGGGGCATTATCCGACAGGGTGGCGTACACACGTGCTCGAACGTCCACGCGCCGGAAAAACGGGAACGACTAACGACAGCCGCGACGCCTGGTTCTGCGGATTTACCCCCACGTATACCACCGTGGTGTGGGTAGGCTATCGCGGGAACCGATCACTCGGGCGGGGCCGCGACTATACCGGCGGACGCCTTGCGGCCCCCATCTGGATTGATTTTATGCTTGAAGCCCATGAAGGCATACCGGTCACCGATTTTGAAATTCCGTCTGGAATCGAATTTCACACCGTGAACCGACTGCGCGGCACAGCAGGCGGCAATTACAGGGAAGCGTTTATCGAAGGCACCGCACCGCCGTCCTATTGGCATAGTGACGAGCAAACTACCGAGCAAGACTATGTTTCACTTGATGACGGAACCCAAATACCGCTGCTTGAAGCGTTGTAAATAACCGACCGGGGCCATTACCGGCGGAAGACGGCACTAATATGAAATTCCAAAAAGGAAAATGATTGGGAGGCAGTGGTACTCGCGAACCATGCCAAGACACGCACAAAAGCGCTGATAACAAGAATTCAATAATTCGCAGAAAACTCTTCCCTTGACATTACTGCAACTGTAAGGCATAATTACTATAGGAATTGATATTTTTTTAGGCATGTCTTGCCGGGCGCCGACAAGCCATGCGGCCCGCGCAAGAAACGGGCGAGATTATGTACGCGCGCCACAACAAAGGAATCTTGCCATGAAGAAGAAAGGCTTTACGCTCATCGAACTGCTGGTCGTCATTGCCATTATTGGCATCCTTGCGGCCATTTTGCTGCCGGCACTGGCCCGCGCGCGCGAAGCGGCGCGTCGCGCCAGCTGCCAGAACAACTTGAGACAATGGGGCATAATTTACAAGATGTACGCAAATGAAGCCCCCGGTGAAAAGTATCCCCGACTCCATGTTTACGAGGGGCCCCTTTACGATTGTGACGATCCCACTTTCCCTGTGGATGGAGAGACAGAGGATTTTATTAA
>SLFT01000174.1 GCA_007124105.1 Candidatus Hydrogenedentota bacterium
ATGCTGAGGCCATTTATGGCGCCCAGATATTTCTGGCCGAAGTAGTGAGGAAACGCCACCGTGCTAAGTACGCCGAAACAACCGCTTGATATGCCCAACCCGACAATGATCCCCAGTTTTCCTATGGGCACAGGCAAAGAAAGGAGTCCTGTCAGCCCAAGGGTCAGCGTACTCATCATCAGCAGCAGTGTCCAGCGCAAATCCACCCGGTCGCAAAGAAAACCGCAGAAAAAACTTCCGCTGATGCTGAATAACGGGATGGGCAGTAGAACCGCGTATGTGGTATGGCGGTCCAGGCCAGACTCCGCGCCAAGGGCGGTTAGATGAAACGCCACGGCCGTCATAAGAAGCGCATGAACGCCAAGGGCCAAATTAAACGCCCAGAAGCTGATCTTGCCCATTGCCTGGGTGGGGGATAAATCCCACGCCGCGCGTGGAGAACTGGAACGAGAACCGCGCGGTTTTACAGAAAACCCATCTCGGGGCAGGCCGCATTGCTCCGGGTTATCGCGAAAGAATATCCAGGCGAACAAAGCGTGACCAATGCCAATGCCCACGCATAAAACAATGAACGCGGTACGCCATCCCACACTGACAACAAACGCATTTAATACCCATACGCCGCCGCCAGTGAACGCGATACTCGTAAAGATACCGGATATGGATGTAGCCAGACCACGCCGATAATAGAACCACCGCCCCAGCATAACCCGCGCCGCCAGGGTAAGAGAACCTTGCCCGAAAAAGCGAATACAGAAGAACAGAAACGTTATCGTGAGCATCGCGCGCGGCCAGGATGCAATACCCGGCGGCGACAACACATCGCACACTGCAAAACCGCCAAGGGCCGTACCCAGGCCAATACTGGCGATAACGCCCGTACTGCGCGCGCCCCAGCGATCAATTAACCACCCCGCGAAAGGCATGGTGATGCTGCTCACAAGTGTGGCGATCAGGTATGCGGTGCTCAAGTCGTTGGTGGACAACCTGATGGCGTCAACAAGGAAATCCACAAAAACGCCAACGCCAATTGTTTGCCCCGGCAGGCTCGCTGTGATGCCGATGCTGCCGCAAATGACGATCATCCAGCCATAGTAAAACGGCCATCCGCGCGGCTTGATGGGGACATTTACCCAGGTCTTGGACATGGACAGGTTTTTCCTTATAAACATCATTCGAGAAAGTCTGGCAGGTTGTCCCAGAAAAAATGGCGACAGGCAATGCGTTTGCGTTGACTCCAACAAGTTTCTTTGCTCACCTGACGCCTGAGTTTCAAATGCTGGATGCCTGCCTCCCGAGAAAGTAATGCACGACGTGATTACAGAAAATTGAAATGCCAGTTGATTTCGAGATTCTTGTTGCGATAAATATCCGGCGTCTCAAACGGAAACGGGTCAAATGGCGCGGCCCGTTCAATGGCCTCGCGACAAATAGCCGCAAATATCGCGTCGTCCGCCATGCCCACAACGCGCACCTCCACGAGCGTACCGTCGGGAGCAATGGCACAAAACACTTCGGCGCGTGTTGGGGACGTGCCAGTATAGCGCATCAACAACGCTTCTATCCAGCGCTTCTCAACTTTGTCGCGAATATGCTTGAGGTACGGCGCAATCTCATGACGCAGCGCCTCGAAGTTGGTCATGCCGTGGGTCACTGTGCGGCCTCGGGGACGGGCCCGCAAATCACGGGGCGGTTCCGGGGTGGGCGGCGCTTCCGAGGGTTCTGCGGTCAGCGGCCTTTCTTCGGGCGGCAACGGCGCCGGGTCGGCCCTGGCGATTTCCATGCGTTCCGGCAATTCCTCGGGCGGCGCGGGAACCTCCTCGTCCTCAGCGGGGGACGCAGGAGTGGGGGTGGGCGCCGTTATCTGCGCGGGTTCCGGGGTGGGTTCGGGTTCCGGTTCGGGCGCTGGGATAGGTTCAGGTTCAGGCGTCGGTTCCGGACGCGGCAATACGTCAATCGTATCTGGGGTTTCCGGTGTGGGCCCTTCGTCCGGCGCATCTTCCTCTTCAACTGCGTCCACGCGGTCCATTGCCCGCGCATCCTCGACAGCAATAAACGCGGCGTCTTCAGGCGGCGTTTCCGTCGGCGCGGCGGTATCAATGTAGCGAAGCGGCTCTTCCCGTAATTGGACCATTATGGGTGATGCGTCGTCAGGTACAAAGGGCGTTGCGGGCTCCCGTCTCAATGCCGCCACTATCGCAATGTGGGCAAGCAAGGAAAAAGTTGCCGCAAATAATAATCGTTGGGAGTAACTCATGACGGCAATACCCTGGTTGCAACATGACCCCCATTTCTTACAACGATTGTATCCCACTGGCACAACGCCAATACAAGCCAAAATCACAGGCGTGCCGTGCGCATCAGCCAAACGAAAGACAACACCCGTCCCGAACGCCTGACGCGCCGGGCCGGGTGTATAATAACTGATGGCGCTATTGTACCAGCGACGCTGTGACGATGTAATCCATGTTCGGGAAATTCTTGCGCAGGTAACTGTTGCCTTCCCGCACGATCATCGGTTGCTGCGGCTGTTGCCCATACTCAGAGGTAATGCCGTTCACAACGTCCATGCCTTCAATGACCTTGCCAAATGGGGAAAAGCCCTGTTGGTCCAACCCAGCGTTGTTGCCCAGGTTAATGAAAATCTGGGTCGTCCGCGAATTGGGCCCTGAGGTAGCGAAGGTGACCGTACCCGGCGCGTTGGTTTCCTTGACCGGATCATCTTTGATCGTGTTTGTGCGCCATTTGGCGGTAACTTCAGGATCGGCGGCAAGGCCGAACTGCACAACAAATCCAGGCACAACGCGGAAAAAGCCCGCGTCGTTGTAGAATCCCTCGCGCACGAGCTGATAGAAGCGTTCGACGCCAAGGGGCGCCCAGTCTTTATGACACTCAACGATAAACTCGCCGTTCGTACACTCGAACTTCACTTTGAAAACATCGGGCGCTGTCTCAGGCCACATATCGTCCTCCTTCTCTGTTTCGGGCTCTTCCGACGACGCCTCCTCCACAGTGGCGGTGACTTCGGCGACAGCCTCTTCCACAACTTCGTCCACAATTGCATCAATACTTTCATCCACTGCCGTGTCGGCGTGAATCTGTTCCAAACGCAGACGGACGCTGTCGCGCCGTTCCTGTTCATCACGAGGAACGCGACTGGGTACGCCCAGCACATTCAACACAAGAATACCGGCAATCGTCAGCGCCAACGCCAACACCAAAATCTTTTTACGATTCATACCGCTCTCCTTTTTCGATTTCGGAAAAACAATTACCCAACATTACCTCCATGTAACGCCATTACCCCTTTTCAAGGATAACAAGAAAATCATTATAACTCTTCCCGTGGTTGGCCGTAACTGAAAATATCGTCCAGCCCTCCTGCAACAATGCCTCCAACTTTTCCTTGCCCGATCCATTTGATTCTATGATGAGTGATGTCTGCATTTGAATGCCTCCTAGTTTGTTATTTTGTTAGTCTTTGCCCAAATCCATCGGTGCGGGGAATCCCCACAACGTGGAATACAATCGTGAAAACCCGCATCCCTTCATTTCCAGACGCGCCGCTGAACACCCCAGTGTTTGTCAGCAGAAACGGCGCAATCTTTTCACTCCAAGAGAATGTACCAATTTTGCCAACAACAATGCAACTAAACAGCGCCGATTTTTGCGCCCGCGGGGATAATGGCGTCCTTCATCACCACAACAATACCGTCACGAATCGCGTACCCATCGCCGTCGTAATCCTCCAATTTATCCGAACCTTTTATCACGACATTGTTGCCGATCCGCGCGTTATGGTCAATAATGGCCTGGGTGATGCGCGTGTTTTTTCCAATCCCGACGGGATGTCGCCGTGCCGCATTGGGTTCTTCAAAATAGTCCGCGCCCAACACGATACTGCGCTTTATTACAGCGTTCGCCTGCACAATGCTGCGGATACCGATAATGGCGTCCGTGATCGTGGCGCGACCAATGCGTGAACCGCTGCAGATGATGGCGTTCTTGATGGTTGCGTCTGTTACGCGAACGCCGGGCAACATGCGCGTGTGGGTATAGATCATTTTGTTCGGATCATGAAACGCGAATGGGGGAGTGGGACTTGTCATGGCCATGCTCACATCAAAATAAGAACGCACCGTCCCGATGTCCTCCCAGAATCCATAGAACATGTGCGCAAACATCCTGTGGGTCTTGAGCGAATTCGGCAATACTTCCTTGCCGAAGTCGTCCCACTGCGGATTCTGGGTCAGCAGTTCCTCGAGCACATGCGCTTTGAAGGCGTAGATGCCCATGGACGCCAGAAACTCCTTGCCGTCCGCGCGCAGCCCGAAATAGTCGAACACCTTCTGCGGCGTGACAAGTGAATCAAGCACCGTTGCATCGGACGGCTTTTCCACAAACCGGCGTATGCCGCATTTGGCGTTCACTTTCATCACCCCGAAGTCGCGTGCCGCCTTACGGGTTACCGGCAACGCGGCTACTGTGATGTCGGCGTCCTTTTCGAGATGGGTCTGCAACAATTCGCGGTAGTCCATGCGGTACAGTTGGTCGCCGGACAAAATCAAGAAATGAGTAACGCCGCGCTGGCGAATGTGCAGCAGATGCTTGCGCACGGCATCCGCCGTGCCCTGAAACCAGTCGCCGGTTTCGTTTGTCTGTTCCGCGGCAAGAATCTCAACCTCGCCGCCGCTGAACTCATCAAAGCGGTAGGCGCTATTGATGTGCCTGTTCAGCGAATGGCTGTTGAATTGGGTGAGCACACTGATGTGATTAATCCCCGAGTTGATGCAATTGCTCAACGGAATATCCACCAGCCGATAACGCCCGCACAACGGCACCGCCGGTTTCGAGCGTACTGAGGTCAAGGGGTACAAACGCGTACCACGACCACCGCCCAATACAATGGCGCCAACTTTTTTCATCATCGTGGACACAGGCATAAGCCCAACTTTTTTCATACCAGAATCCCCTCGTTTTCGGTTGTGTGTGTGGTCAAAAGCGGGAACCGGGCAAGTACAATTGAACTGTGCGCGGGAATACATCCTGACAATGAACCGCAGCCGCACTATCTTGCCGCAACCAATACAGTATAATGAAAAACGACCAATGATTTCATGTCCAAGAGCCATCACGCGCATTCCAGGCTCAAGAAAACGCGGCTCTCACTTTCAAGTCGGCGCGACAGCTTAAGCAGAATTTGAAACCAGCCGTACATACTTGATACAATTATGCCATCAACAACCCAACCTATTCCGCGATAGCTCAGTTGGTAGAGCGGGTGGCTGTTAACCACTAGGTCGCAGGTTCGAGTCCTGCTCGCGGAGCCATCAGTAATTTACGAACTTTGAGGGTTCGTAATTCATGAATAGAGAAGCCATCATGAGTTAAATCATGATGGCTTCGTCGTTTCCTCGGGTTTGGCATATCCCGCTCCGACATTCATCCCATTTAATGTGAATGGTTTACAAGGGAAGATTGGCCTGCCCGCCACTTCATCCCCGTCGGGGCGAATTGTTTATCGGCCTGCCGGCGAGAAGAAAATTCACAAATGCCAGTAATTGTACGTATCAATTCTGAAATACGAAACCGCCCTCTACTAAAGCACGCTCCCTTTCAATGATTTGAGCAAGCTTATCTTTTGAATGAGCAAGTCGCCCCCTTTGCATTCACTCATGCGAGGAAATAATGTGGCAACGTTTAGCGCTTCCGCATTGG
>SLFT01000105.1 GCA_007124105.1 Candidatus Hydrogenedentota bacterium
AACATACTTTATCTTCTTTGCGTTTATGGTAGAAGACGACCGATAAGACACCAATCATATCTGTGTCTATCTGTGTCCATCCGTGGTCACAAAAAAGCCCCGAAAAGATTTACCACAGATGGACACAGATGAACACAAATAAACAATAAGTCGCTTGTATAGCTGGGCCGCAGGGGCCGCTTCTTCCGGACGAAGCGTAGACGCTTAATTCGGTCTTTCGGAATTGGGAGTGGCACTATTTGATCAAACAGGCGCCGCCACCCTCGAAGGACCGTATTGACCGTATTGACCATATTGACGGAATGGTGGGATGCGCATATACATCGTTCTTACAATACAGCAAAGATCAAAAGTGCCATCACCATTTCCGACGAGATCAAGAAGTCAATTTGATTTGGCCCTCCCGCCTTTGTATAATTACTCGTAGGTATACAGAATTTTTAGATGCTTCGCGTTGCGAACTCGAGGAAGTGTTCGCCGCCTGAACCCCTTGGAGCATGCCTGTACTTGCGCAGATTCTAATCGGTAACGGATAGTATTGGATAAAATGCCATGGCAGATCACGTAATACAAAAAGGGCTCGATATACCAATCAGTGGAGCACCGACGCCGGAGGTGTCCGACGCGACAGCCGCTGTCCGGCATGTGGCGATTATGGCGCTGGACTATGTGGGCATGAAGCCTCGCATGATGGTGCAGCCGGGACATCCGGTGAAACGCGGCACGCCCCTGTTCGAGGATAAGAAGACGCCGGGGACGTTGTTCACCGCGCCGGGCGCCGGTACGGTGCTCGCCGTGAACCGCGGCGCGAAACGGGCGCTGCAATCGGTGGTCATTGAATTGAATGAAAGCGAGGCCGCGGGGTCGCCCGTGGACGACGACTATCTCCCCTTTGAGGCGTACCAGGACAAGGCGCCGGGCGACTATGGGCGCGATGAGATTGTGGCGTTGCTGGTGGAGTCCGGTCTGTGGCCTTCCCTGCGGATGCGTCCTTACAGCAAGACGCCGCCTGTGGACAGCGCGCCCGCCGCGATTTTTATTAGCGCCTGCGACAGCAACCCGCTCGCCCCGCCCATGGACGCCGTGCTTGACGGGCGTCAGGACGCGTTGGATGCGGGCGCGCAGTGGATGGCGAAATTGACCGAAGGGCCCGTGTTCTTCTGTAAGAAAAGTGGGGACGCGCTTGCGCCCGGTTCCGCGCCGTCCAATGTGCGCGTTGAAACTTTTTCAGGGCCTCATCCCAGCGGCACAGTGGGCGTTCATATTGGCCTGCTGTCGCCGGTGAGCCGTACGAAGACGGCATGGCACATTGGCTTGCAAGACCTGCTCAGTGTTGGTACGCTGGCGTTGACGGGCCGGCTTGATGTTGCGCGTGTGGTCAGTCTTGCCGGGCCTGCGGTGACGGAACCGCGTCTGGCGCGCACGCGCCTGGGCGCGTCCATTGACGCCCTTGTGGAAGGGGGCCTGGCGCCGGGCGAGAATCGGGTCATCTCCGGGTCAATATTGAACGGACGCGCGGCTGAAGGCGAAACGCTGGGGTATCTGGGCCGGTTCCATAACGCGATTACCGTTCTTGGCGAGGGACGTCAGCGCGAATTCATGGGATGGCT
The DNA here is from genome assembly GCA_007124105.1 of Candidatus Hydrogenedentota bacterium. Classification (GTDB taxonomy): domain Bacteria; phylum Hydrogenedentota; class Hydrogenedentia; order Hydrogenedentales; family CAITNO01; genus SLFT01. The sequence continues at coordinate 1,611 of SLFT01000105.1, forward strand.
GTCGCCGGGCAGCGAGAAGTTTTCACTAAGCCGTCTGTTTCTGTCCGCGTTGTCGCCCGGCAAAAAATTCAAATTTACAACGACCACCAACGGCAGCCCACGCGCTATTGTGCCCATTGGCCTGTACGAGCAGGTAATGCCGCTGGATATACTGCCCACATTTCTGTTGCGGGCGCTGGCATCGGCCGATATGGAACAAGCGGAAAAGCTGGGTTGCCTCGAGTTGGACGAGGAAGACCTGGCCCTTTGCAGTTTTGTGGATCCGGGCAAAACGGATTTCGGACCGTTGCTGCGCAGGAATCTTGAACTGATAGAAAGAGAAGGGTAAAACGCGCCCATGAAATTCCTACGCGACTTGATGGACAAACAAGCGCCCCTTTTCGAGAAAGGCGGCAAACTCGAGTTTCTCTATCCGCTGTACGAGGCGATAGACACGTTTCATTTTACGCCGGGCAAGGTGACCGGGGCCGCGCCGCATGTGCGCGACGCGCTGGACCTGAAACGGCTGATGATGACCGTGGTGATTGCCCTGTTCCCGGCCATTCTGATGGGTCTGTGGAACGTGGGCTACCAGATCAACGCGTCCCTGGCGCCGGAGGCTGTTCCCGATGGCTGGCAAGCGGCGGTGGTCAGCGCGTTGGGGCTGGGCTTCAGTCCCGGCAACCCGCTGGCCTGTTTTGTTCATGGCGCGTTGTATTTCCTGCCCATCTTTATCGTGACCTTCGCCGTGGGCGGCGGCATCGAGGTCATCTTCGCCATGATGAACAAGCACGAGGTGAACGAGGGCTTTTTCGTCACGGGATTCCTGATTCCGCTTGTGCTGCCGCCGACCATTCCGCTGTGGCAGGTGGCGCTGGCCACCGCGTTCGGCGTTATCATCGGCAAGGAGGCCTTTGGCGGTACTGGTATGAATATTTTTAATCCGGCGCTTGTGGCGCGCGCTTTTCTGTATTTCGCCTATCCCGCCCAGAACTCGGGCGAGGACGTATGGACGCCTATCGCCGCGGAACACGCGGTGGACGGGTTCAGCGGGGCCACGTTGCTTGCGCGGGTGGCCGAGGCGCCGCCCCTGGAAACGGGCAACGCCTATCAGGCCGCCATCAGCGGCATGGAAATTAACGATAAGGCGGTCACCTGGCTGGACGCATTCCTGGGCATGGTCCCCGGCTCGATAGGCGAAACCTCGACGCTGGCCTGTCTGTTGGGCGCGGCGCTGCTGATTGTGACCGGGGTGGCCTCGTGGCGGATTATGGCGGCCATGTTCGGCGGCGGCCTGGTTATGACTGTGATACTTAACCTGGTCGGTTCGCAGACCAATGAAATGATGAATCTCCCCTTCCACTGGCATTTTGTTGTCGGCGGCTTTGCCTTCGGCATGGTCTTCATGGCCACCGAGCCTGTTACCGCCGCGTATACGCAGCTGGGCAAGTACATTTACGGCGCGGGCATCGGTGTGATGGCCGTGCTTGTCCGGGTTGTGAATCCCGCGTTCCCGGAAGGGGTAATGCTTGCCATATTGTTCATGAACCTCATGGCCCCATTGATTGACCATGTGATTGTTTCCAAACACATCAGCAGGAGGGTCGCGCGCAGTGCAGTATAGTATGAAATATATTTTCGGCTTCGCCGCAGCCGTCTGTTTTGTATGTTCGATATTGATTTCGACTGCGAACGTCGGATTGCGCGAACGTCAGGAAGCCAACAAGCTGTTGGACAAACAAAAGAGTGTGCTTCAGGCGGCCTGGCTGATTGAACCGGGCGAGCGGGTAAGCCGCGAGGGCATAGAACAGATATTCGAGAACGTCCGCGCCCGTGTGCTTGATTTGACCACGAACACACTGCTGGACGACGACGCAGCCGCGGCCTTCGATCCGGAACGGGCGCCGGAGGCGGCCGCGCCGCAAAACAAGGCCGGCATACGGTTTATGCCCGAGCAGGTAGAGATTTACGAAGTTATCGAAGACGGCCAGGTCGCAATGCTGGTGTTGCCCATTGTCGGTCAAGGCCTGTGGTCTACCATGCATGGGTTTATCGCGTTGGACGCGGATACCCGCACCATACGCGGATTGACCTACTACGACCAGGCTGAAACGCCCGGACTGGGCGGCGAGGTGGACAATCCGCGCTGGAAACGGCTGTGGCAAGGACGGCTCGCGTACGATGACGACTGGAATGTTGCCATTGAGATCGTCAAGGGCGCCGCCGGCCCCCCCGAGGAGGCCCCACACCAGGTGGACGGACTCAGCGGCGCCACGTTGACCAGTCGCGGCGTCAGTGAAATGTTGCAATTCTGGCTTGGCGAAAACGGCTACGCGCCTTTCCTGAAATCGTTCAGGGAAAGCGGGAGGGCATAATGGTATGAAATTGACGCGACAAGAAAAAGAAGCCCTGCGTGATCCGCTGTTCGACAATAACCCGATAGCCTTGCAGGTGCTTGGGATATGTTCAGCGCTGGCGGTGACTACGAACATGGCCACGGCGTTGGTAATGAGCATGGCGGTGGTGTTTGTAACCGCCGGCAGTTCAACCGTGGTGAGTTTCCTGCGCAACAATATCCCGCCCAACATCCGGATCATTGTGCAGTTGTCCATCATCGCCTCGTTCGTGATTCTCACAGACCAGATATTGAAAGCGTACTTGTTTGATATCAGCAAACAGTTGTCTGTGTTTGTCGGTTTGATTATCACCAACTGCATTGTTATGGGACGAGCGGAAGCGTACGCCATGCAGAACGGTCCCTGGCTGAGTTTTTTGGACGGCGTCGGCAACGCCCTTGGCTACACGATAGTGTTGGTTGCGGTGGGATTCTTTCGCGAACTGTTTGGCGCGGGTTCCCTTTTCGGTTTTACGATTCTACGCCCGGTGACGGAGGGCGGCTGGTATGAGCCGAACGGGCTGATGCTGCTGGCGCCCAGCGCCTTCTTCCTCATCGGCGTGTTTATCTGGATACTGCGCGTGTGGAAGCCCGAGCAGGTGGAGGAATCTTGATATGGTTGAACATTACCTGAGTTTGCTCGTTCGTTCCATTTTTGTGGAGAATATGGCGCTGGCCTTTTTCCTGGGCATGTGTTCATTTCTGGCCTGTTCGAAAAAAGTGGAAAACGCCTTTGGGCTCGGCCTTGCCGTTACCTTCGTACTGACGATTACCGTGCCCATCAATTATCTTGTGTACAATTATCTGATGGCGCCCGGCGCAATGGTGTGGATTCACCCGTCACTTGCGGAGGTGGATATTTCGTTTCTCTACTTCCTGAGTTTCATTGGCGTGATTGCGGCCATGGTGCAGATAGTGGAGATGATCCTGGATAAATATGTGCCGAAACTCTACGCGGCCCTGGGTATTTTCCTCCCGTTGATTGCAGTTAACTGCGCTATTCTCGGCGCGTCGCTGTTCATGGTCGAACGCGGCTATGGTCTTAGCGAAAGCGTGGTTTACGGATTTGGTTCAGGCGTTGGCTGGGCAATTGCGATAACGGCGCTGGCGGGCATCCGCGAGCGCATGCGATACAGCCATGTCCCCGCTGGGCTGCGCGGCCTCGGCATCGCTTTTGTGCTGACCGGATTGATGGCTCTTGGGTTCATGGCCTTCTCAGGCATTCAGTTATAACAGTATAGAGGAGACTACCTTCATGGGCGGTCTGATTACTATTGGTATGGGCGTCATTATGTTCTGCGCGGTTGTCTTGTCGCTGGTGGGCGTGCTGCTCGCCGCCAAGGCGAAACTGGTGCCCTCAGGCGATGTGCGCATTCTTATTAATGACGACGAGTCGAAGGCGATTACCACGCCCGCGGGCGATACGCTGCTGAACACGTTGACGGCCAACAAGATTTTTATCCCCTCGGCGTGCGGCGGCAAAGGCAGCTGCGGCGTGTGCAAGGTAGATGTGCATGAGGGCGGCGGCGCATTGCTTCCCACTGAAGAAGGGCATATTAACCGCCGCGAAGCGCGCGAAGGTACGCGACTGGCCTGTCAGGTTAAAGTCAAGCAGGATATGAAGATTGAGATTGAGCCCGAGATTTTTGATGTGCGCAAGTGGCAATGCAAGGTGCGCTCGAATCATAACGTGGCCACCTTCATCAAGGAACTCATCCTCGAACTGCCCAAGGG